>NZ_JBIUHC010000017.1:0-100234 GCF_044627735.1 Cupriavidus sp. CuC1
AACGGCGAGAACCGGAGGAGGTAACTTTGACGAACATGCCGTTACTTTACAGGCATTGAACGCCTTGTCAAATATAGCCTTCGCTGTTACAAACGTGCCACTACAAGAGTTTAGCGCTGACGACCCTGGAAGCCGCGCCAGTGCTAGGGGCGACGGTCAGAAATGGCGAAAATCGGGCTCAAACTGTCGAACTCGGGAGTTCTTCAACCGCGGAAACCAGGCCGCTCGCATGGCCGACAGTTGATCCAAATCGACAACCGCGCGTGACCGTATCGATCGCTAAAATGCAAAACGCCCGATGAGGCTCATCGGGCGTCTCTTCCAGCAATTTGGACGGCCAAATTACGTACAGCAGAGTGTCAACCTATGGCGGGAATTCGCAATATCGTTGTATCGCACCGGGACAACTGCCCGACGACGGGCAATGACCATCGTCGAGGGCCCTTACAAGAGAGCTAGCCAGCAGCACTCAACCACTCCTCCTTGGGGTGTGCCGGTCTCGCTGCCGCTCAATTCTCCGCCCAAGGCATTATGCCGAGCGGACTATCTCACTTATTCGACACTTTATGCAAGGAATATTTCAAAGCTTCGAGATAGCCTTTCCCATATTGGCAGTTAGGTTCCATTACGGCTTTTTCGCCCCATTCGTTCCATGCGTTGATCATCAATTCGCCGGATGCGAGACCTTTTTCCAGAAGACCATCCACCCAGGACCCAAATCTCGCCGGATTGGCGCCAAAACTAATATGGGCACGATTTCCGCGTCGGGCAGTGTTATCCCACGATGGCATTACGCCACGAATCACCTTCCCGCCCAAATTAGCGGGAAATTCTCGCGCTATGCTATTTTCGATAACCTTATTATAAGAATAAACCAAGCCCTTGAAGTTCGCGTCCACCGGAAAACTTACATCAGGATTATCACCGCCAACAATATAATCTCCTGACCCAACCAGTCCGTGCGGTGGCATTTCAATGAAGAAGTCAAACGTCGACACAAGATCCTCATCGGGATCGTCATTTAAGTGAAACAATACCGCACCCAAATTCACGCGCGGGAAACCCAGCTTTCGCCACGCACTGCGCAACCGTTCAACAAAATCACCTACGTTCGGAATATCTTCCGGACGATATATGACGAATCTCGGCTCCACCCCATTCAGGCGATAGTATCGAGGATCCGAGAAGAATCTAGCGCTATCACTTGCAATCTCATCTTCGCAACCCGGAAGATATGACTGCGGCATCAGTACCTCACCACTCAGGCCATCCCAATTTCGAGTCCAAGACTCGTTCGCCCAACAAAGATAGAAGCAGGCATCAATATCCTTACGAACGAGAAGATTCTCAAGAGGAGCTTCCAACAATCTGCGCCCATGATCAAACGAATAATAATACATGCAAAACGCAGATATACCATGCGATTTCGCTAGCTTATACTGTCGCCCAATGACCTCTGGGTCTCGCAGATCATAAAAACCAGTGCCAACGGGAACCACCGGTTGATAATGCCCCCCAAACTGAGGCTTTGCCTTTGCAGCCCCAATCCATTCCGTATAACCCTCACCCCACCACGCATCATTTTCTGGTATGGAATGAAATTGAGGCAGATAAAAGCACGAAACAAACGGCTTCAATTTAGCAGCACCAGATTCCCCACGACGTTTGAGATTTCTACTCTGGACCTCCGAAGTCTGAACAAGATCAACATTTGCCGCCTCAGCCAGATACCCCAAGATTCGCTCGAACGCATGTGCGCTAGTACCGTCAACCTGACTGTCCTCAGCTTCGAAGTCCACCTCAGTCAACTGCATACCTCGAATGAGATTAATAATAGGACGCTTCAGCCAATAAATCGAACCAGCCGGGAAAGTCAACCTATCTAGTGGGTGCCGTATTTCGATTCGATGCAGTAACTCCGCAACACGACCCTTATTGTTTGCCCCCCACCATTTATCACCCTCGTAAATTTGCCCATCGGCAACCCAAATACCCAGCTTCTCATTCGCCAAAAAGCCATTCAGCAAGTCACCAGCATCGCACTCAGGCACGATCCCATTTATGAGATGGGTTCGCCAAAAATCACCATCCTCTCGATGAGGACTCTTCTTCGTATGAATTTTACATATCGCGTCATAAGGATCAAACAATCCTGCCGTCGCCATATAGACGAACGGAAAGATATCTCGACCGTGATTCGGAAACACAAAAACCCGAGCATTAGGATAGGCCGACAAAATCTCACCCCTGACCGAATCTAGTGGACTCCCGCGATCGACAAGACTTACGAATAAGTCGAAATCCTCCTCAAGCCGCGCAATGGTTTCCCGCAACTGCTTCCAAAGATCGACATAATAAATATGCAGGCACACTGCAATCTTCTTTGGATTAGGAAATCCACGCCCCCTGACAATTGGCAACGGCGTCGTGTTAATTCCACCCTCAATTGGAGGCAATGGTCGGCTCCGACGGCCCTCCCATCGACCAACCTGCAGGAAATGCTTAAAGGGATCCAATCCAGCCGCAGCGACGTCCATGTTAATTTGCAGATATGCGCCAGGCCAAAAATCCGGATTGGGCTGCAAGCCCTTGGATTCACCAATCAACACATAATGCAGCACCGGTTCATCGTGGAATATCGGATCAATCGAGTAACTTGAAGTATAAAACACTCGATCAAACAGACCGGAATCCGAGATCAGCTTCAGGTATTCCGCATGTCTTATTCGCTCGTAGCGAAGATCATATTCCTTGCCATCCTCTGGCGACACATAATAACTCTCCATCTGAAAAGAAGCGACCCTCTTTCCGGCATAGCGAATGAGATCAACTTGACCGGCGGGAACAGTTGAGCTTCTATTATTATTTTCCGCACCCAATACCTGCCCTTCACCATGGGTATTATCGAGAGCTATCTCAGTGACGCGGGTCGCCGTCGCCACATCGCCCCGATTCGATGCAGTATTATTCGGCGAGTTCAAGGGTTCCGCGCTTAGCCTTTCACTCAACGCACGCATTTCTCGATGAATATCGCCGAGGGCAATATCGATGTTCAAGAACCGCTGCCTGCTCTGCGCTTCGATCACGTCAAGTTTATTGTTGGCTGCGCGCAAGCTCCGCCGATCACTCTCGCCAATTTGGTCAAATCCTGCGAATCGGTAAAGAGAACCAATAATGGGAGTTCTCAATCGATTATGACGCACGAATGCCTTCCTCAGCCCGGGAATTTTCGGCTTGCGCGCCCTACCTTCTTCGCTATTGTATAGTTGAGAAAGTATTTCGATTTTGCCAATGCCGGATCGAATTCGTGCCAAGTAATAGTGCATGCCTTCCATATCCGGAGCGCGGCCCAGAATTGCCTGATAGGCGCCCTGAATAAAGCGCTCGTCATGATAATACAGCAACTCAGCTAGAGTGACGGTTGCATTATCTTTAGTTGAAGACATATCTTTTCCTATTCCTTGCTTCTAAGATATTTTTCATCAAAACCCGAACTCGCATAAGTTTGCGAGCAAAAACCCGAACCGCGTGCGCTTCAGTACGACGCGAAGGGCATCGCAGACCTTGGCCATTGTTGCCGCGGAATTCAGCGCGAATGGCCTCCACCCAGCACCGCAAGCCGTCTTCGCATAGCGGCCAAAAACAAAACAATATCGCGAGGCAACCTAATGAACCTCCGCTGATCACGCCATTCTCGGCAGTCGCAACATAGTTACTGTGCTACACGTAGAGAGGGATCCCGTAGCTTTTGATATTCAAATAGTACCTGCGCCAATATTCAATCCACTTTCAGTGGATACCCATGATGCATGGAACGCACCTTATGAGTTCCTAATGAAAAATCAACCAGTGCATTTGTCAGATTTGGGTTGTAGTAGCGATCAATAAAACCATCGATACTCCATTTTTTAATCATGAAACTCTCCTCGGATGCAAATCTCATGCGCTTTTCCGGAGTATCTTCACTGCCACGACTCAATGACTCATGGTGATATAGAAGCGCAAACGGAGTATACAGATTCCGATATCCTATACTTTGCAACTTCAAGCAAAGGTCCACATCATTGAATGCGACCGTCAGGTTTTCGTCATCAAGCATGTTAGCTTTGAAGAATTTCTCCTTCTGCACGACCAAACAAGCTGCCGTTACGGCCGAAAAATTCTGAATAACACTGGCGCGGCCAAAGTAGCCCTGGGAGTCTTTTGACAGCAGTGTATGAGCATGATTTGCAACGCCACCAAGTCCAATAATAACGCCCGCATGTTGAACTCGATTGTCCGGATACAAGAGCTTAGCGCCGACAGCCCCGATATCGTCACGAATTGCATGACTTACCATTTCGGAGAGCCATGCCGAATCGATGACCTCGACATCGTTGTTCATCAAGCATAGGACACTCCCCTTCGCCTGTTTTGCGGCGTAATTATTAATTGCCGAATAATTAAATTCGCCACCATAATTCAGAATACGCACCCGCCTGTCTTCCCTTAACTTCCGAAGGAAGATCCTGGTTTCCCTCTCTTCAGATTGATTATCCACCACCAATATCTCAAAATTCTGATAATCTGTCCGATGAAGGATGCCATCTATGCACTTCTTTAGAACAAAAACCTGATCCCTTGTAGGAATAATCAAACTTACCAGTGGAGTATCCTGCGGAAGCGGATACCTGACGCGGTACGAGCCAGAATAAAGCCCGTCACACACGTCCACCTCCGCATCGACAAAATGACCTCTTAGTGCGAGAACCCCCGCACTCTGTGCATAACTTTTCTCACTTGTTGCCAGTGCCGTTGAACCAGTATGAATACGCCAGTGGTATAGGACTCGCGGAATATGTCGAATACGGTCCGGACTTGTTTTTTTTGAGCAACGCAAGGCGAGATCGTAATCTTGCGAGCCCTCATAACCTACACGAAACCCACCCACCTCGCGCACCAAGACGGTACGATAGACACCGAGATGGCTGAACATATTTTGGGAATAGAAAAGATCCGGATTCCAGTCTGGCTTGAAATATGGATCTAGACGCTGCCCCACCTCATCAATTTTATCCTCGTCGGAATATATGAGGTCCACATTTGGATATCGATTGATCTCTATTACCACATGGTACAACGCGTGGCGTGGAATAAGATCATCGTGATCCATTAGTGCAACGAAGTCACCAGTAGCGATTCCCAGGGCACTATTTGATGCACTCGATATATGACCATTAACAGGGCGGTAAACTACTTTAATCCGAGGAGTCTTCTTTTTGAACTCCTCTATGATTGCCCTTATCTCCGGATTGGTAGACGCATCGTCGGCCAGACACAACTCCCAGTTCTCATACAATTGAGCGAGAACGGATTCGAGTGCCGCCCGAAAAAACTCAACGGGAGGATTAAATATGGGCATCAAGATGGAAATCAGAGGGCACTGCGCCAATACGCCAATATGCCTTCGAATTACATCGAAATCCGCATGACTGAGAGTATCGTTCTTTTCGATGAATGTGCAATAATTCATTGCCGACGATTTTTTGAGACGCAACCCAGCGCTCCACTTGTATGCCGCATCTATGTTAAACGGCAAACTCCACCAAGAGGCTCTTTCGCTGACATCGGAAGGCTTCGCCTTGAGGCGCCCCAAATCTTCATACACGCGCCATGCCCGTCTACAATAGCCTTCAAAGGCAGATATTTTATGAATGAGCAGATCACTTTGAAAGAAAAGTCCCTGCGCATTCATGGGGACCCAACGTAAGCCTTTCACTCCTTTAGGCAACTGCAAAACTTCCCGAATCGAACCGCGCAGATTCGACGGCACAAAGATCACGTCGGACTCGCTGTATCCACGTCCAGTATCGAGATAAATCTTTGCGTTTCGATTGCCACTGTGCCTTGTTAGGGCAGCCTCGAGGTAGTACCATCCGTCGTCAACACTTTCTTCAGTGCGCAATTCAAAGCACGGATTTGGGCCAATAGCCTCGAAGTATCCCTGTTTGCCTTTGACCGCATGAACATCCCCCACCGGATGTAGATCCGCGTGCAAGAGTCTCCTGGGCAAAAGCATCAAGAGTCGCTCAAGAAATCCAACAAAAGGAGTCAGCGGCAGGAGTTTTTCCCGCACATTTTTAATCGCAGTTCGAGCATTGTCTGTAGTCATGGACTTACTAGTGCGATTGATAATGTGCGTAGGCTTGCTCAACGTCATCGAACAATTGGAATTTTCCCGCAATCAATACCGCAGCCTTATCACAATGCGCTCTGATATACCCCGGATCATGAGAGACGATAATCATTGACCGATCCTTTCTTTTCTCAAATAACTCTTGATGGCATTTTTCATGAAACCGACTGTCACCAACAGCTACTATTTCATCGATCAAAAAGCAATCAAAATCAACCGCCATAGATATCGCAAATGCCAAACGCGCGCGCATCCCAGAGGAATATTTTTTTACGGGCTCTTTCAAATAAACCCCAAGTTCGGAAAACTCCTCTACGAACGGGATCGCGGGCTCAATCGGCACACCGTAGACTCTACACACAAAGCGTAGATTATCGAGACCGGTTAGACTTCCCTGAAAGGCACCACTAAAGGCCAGAGGCCAGGAAATACTCATACCCCTATGAACATTTCCTTCAGTTGGCAGCTCTGCGCCACTGATCAGACGGATCAGTGTGGACTTGCCCGCACCGTTCCGCCCCAAGATGCCAACCTTCTCTCCCCTATTGATCGTAAGATTGACATCTTTGAGCACCGTGCGCGGGCCATTTCTTGTGAAATAGACTTTATTAACATTCCTCAAGACTATCATTCTGGCTCCACCCTCCTTCCAGCTTCCCGGGCAAGCGCCAAGCCGACAAACAAGAGCACAAGATTAATCGTTGCAAAATATGCAACGTTATAGTGAAAACGAAAGGTACCGCCAAAATAGCCCTCTCTTAGCATCTCCACACCATGCACCATCGGCAATAGCAATACCAGTGTTTGCGCTGATTTCGGCAGCCAGTCCACCATAAAGGCAGCACCGGATAGGGGAAATATAAGATAGGTTATGGTATGCCATACGCGATCAACCGTCTCAGACCGCTCTGACAATGAGCCGACAATCAAACCCAAACCAACGGCATACCACATGAGCAGCCCCCACGCCTCAAATATCTTAATAATATCTTTGGGGGGAATGGCCCAACCAATGGCGATAAAAACTAAGGACAGAACAATAAAGGAGATGGTCGCGCCGGTAAACTCCAATAGCAATCGGGCAGCAAAGAGATCAATAACCCGTACATTGCGATGGAATAGCAAGCCTAGATTTGGGGCAATCGCCAAGTTACAGCGATTGACCGCATTGCGCCAAAGCAATACAGTAGAGTAACCGGTTAGAGCAAATTCGGTAATCGGAAGAGACGTGCCGTGCGTTACCTTAACCATCGACCAAAGTGCCGTAATTCCTAAGGTAAATGTCATAGGCTCGACAAACAGCCACATGAAGCCGATGTTATGTCGACCGTAGCGGGTAAGAATCTCCCGCATAAGCAGCGCACCGATAACCCTCAGCTGAATCTGCAGGGCTCTACGGAATGGGGTATGCATTTCCATGGAAGGAATCACTCAGTCCCTGTGCTCTTTAACCCCAGCAATCAGGATTGTCAGCACCCCCCAGGTAATCATCCCCAACAACAAAGTAGCAAGGATCGAGCGCAGCCGGTGCGGCTCGACCGCCGCATCCGGCTCATTTGGTTGAACCAGACGCTCAAGGTAGAGCTGCTTGCGTTGAGCCTCGGCGCGCGCGCCTTCCAACGCGGTCATCGCAGAAGCGAGCTGCTTATCGGCAAACTGAGCATCCAATTGCAGGCGCGTGTAGATCGCCGCCTTGTCCGACAAGGATCCTTTGCCGCCGGTTACACCGCCCGTCGCCGCCTGGACTTGCTTTTCCAGCTCCGCGATATTTGTCTTCAGCGTGGATATCTGCGGATTCAGGGGCGCTATCGCCTGGAGCTGGGCCAGTTGCGCTTGTGCATTAAAGAGTTGCGTCTGCAGCAACGTTACCTGCTGGAGCTGTAAAGCCGACTGCCTATCGGGATCGAACACGGCATAGGACTTGCGGTAGGCGGCCAGCGCCGCGGCCGCATCTTTCGCCTTTGTCGTCGCCGCATCCACCTCACTCCGAGCAAAACGAACCGTGTCCGCCGCAGCGCGTTCGTTCATCCGGTTGATCAGACGCTCGCTCATTTCCAGCAGCGATTCATTGATCTTGTGCGCATCCGTTGCCGCAAACGCACGGATCTGAACCGAGGTGATGGCCGATGTGGAATCGAAGTCGACTGTTATCACGTGCTTGGTGTAGTACTTCCACAAGGCCTCAAAGCTATCGTCGAGTGCTTTGGCAAAGCGGCTCAGGAAATCCCCGTGGCTGCCGTAGGCTTCGAGAATGTAGTTGCCTCGATTGAGCTCAGCCAAGGCGTCCCTCGACTGTATGTAGTCAATGACCGCATAGGTGTCGTCCTGCGCGCGCGTCAATCCGCTGCCTTGTAGCAACGCGCCAAGTGCGCTTGTCTGGTTCTGTCGCTGCGAGCTGCGCACCACGAAGCGCGCCTCAGACACGTAGACATCCGAGGCGATCACACCAAAATAGAGCGTCGCTACGATGGTCGGTACCACCACAGTGCCGAGGAAGAGCCGGTTTACGCGCCTCAAGCGCTCCCAGAGTCCGCTCGTGCTTCCGGTCGCCTGCTGCGCCGTGTCGTTCTTTAGTACCGTATCCAACGTATCTTCCAAAGCAATGCGGGCCGGCACTGCATCGCTAACTTGCGCATTCCAGGCCCGAGAGAGACCCTCAATGCCGGGCAATCCGGAGAAGTGAGGGCGTTTTTACCCTGTGTTCGATCAACACAGCGTGATAGCACCGATTGACTGACTAGGTGCCGACGGTTTAAGGCTGCTGATTATAGCGATTGCTTTGTCACGAAGCCATCGAGGGCTTCAAGTGCATACGGTTTGCAACACTCCAGTAAGCATTTTCTTACAAATGCCTTTTTCCTACGGTATCCTTCGCCCCTCGTCGCGGAATCGCCTCCTTTGGACATTGACGCATGGATCTCGTCACATTTGACTGATCCGGTTGCGCTGTTTCTCAGTAACTCGCCAACCTACCCTGCTGCCCCACGCCATTGATGCGACGCTCGTTTCTCGCCCTGCAAGGCACGGCATCCCCCTTCTTTCGCCAACTTTTGGCGACCCTGCATGCGCGCGGCCATGGTGTGCAACGGGTAAACTTCTGCGGTGGTGACCTGGCATATGCCGGCATCGAGGGCGTGTACAATTTCGCCGACACTCTGCAGGCGCTGCCGGAGTGGTATTTCAACACTCTCAAATCTGGCAACTTTACCGATATCCTACTTTTTGGGGATTGTCGCGAGATTCACCAGGCTGTATATCAACCAGCAAATCTACTCGGCTTACGCGTCCATGTCTTTGAAGAGGGTTACGTTCGACCGCATTGGCTCACACTTGAGCGACATGGGGTCAACGGGCGCTCCTTGCTCTCGCGCGATCCGGATTGGTATCGTAGGCATCGCAGCGTGACTCCTCCCAGCCTTCCCGGCCAGAGCACGGGCTACAACCTATATGAGCGCGCATTTCACGATATCCGCTATCGGGCGGCCAATGTGGTGCACGCAAGACATTTTCCGCACTACCGCAGCCACCGTCCGCACAATGGCTTCAGCGAGTATGCGGGGCTGGCCAGCCGCCTGCTGCTGCAGCGCCGGCATAAGGTCGAAGCTGACAAGGTGATCGAGCGCCTTCTGGCTTCGAAGCAGCCGTACTACGTCTTCCCGCTGCAACTCAACTCGGACTCGCAAATCCAGGTGCACTCGCCATTTGAGGGCGTGAGGCAAGCCATTGAACGGGTCATGACTTCGTTCGCCTCCCATGCACCAGCGGATGCCAGGTTGGTAATCAAGAACCACCCGCTGGACACCGGGCTAATCGACTATAGAAAGTTCTCCCGCGAACTCGCACGGTCGCTGGACATGGCGGACCGCTTTGATTTCATCGATGCGGGCCACCTCCCCACGCTGCTCGACCATGCCCGCGGCGTGGTGGTGGTCAATAGCACGGTGGGGCTGTCTGCCTTGCACCATCGCCGGCCGCTAATGACCCTCGGCACGGCCATCTATGACATGGCAGGCATGACCTGGCAGGGCGAACTGGACAATTTCTGGCTGGAGGCCGAAGGCCCGGACATGAGCTTGTACCAGGCATTCCTGGATTACCTGCTGCACCACACGCAGATCAACGGCGACTTCTACACCCGCACCGGCATCGCAATGGCGACCGCTGGCGTGGTGAAGCGGCTGGAGGCTATCGCGCATGACTAGAGCAATGTCGCGCCATATCGTCATCACTGGTGCCAGCGCAGGCATCGGCCTCGCCATGGCGCGTACCTATGCCGGCCCGGGCATTACGCTTGGCCTGGTAGGCCGCAATGCGAGCCGCCTTGCCGCCGGCGCCGAGCAATGCCGCGCGGCGGGGGCCACGGTGTTGACCGCCGAACTCGACGTGCGCGATGCCACTGCCATGGCGCATTGGCTCCAAGCCTTCGACGACCAGCACCCCATCGACCTCCTAATCGCCAACGCCGGCGTAGCCAGCACCCTCTCCTCATCCCGAGACTGGGAAGACCTGGCCCGCACCCGCGAGGTCTTTGACACAAACTTTTACGGTGCCATCCACACCGTCTTACCGATAATCGACCGCATGCGTACACGCCGCCGCGGCCAAGTGGCCCTGATCAGTTCCCTTGCAGCGATCCGCGGCATGGCGATCTCTCCGGCCTATTGCGCGAGCAAGTCTGCGATCAAGGCTTATGGCGAGTCGGTTCGCCCCCTGCTGGCACGCGATGGCGTCAATCTGTCGCTCGTGTTCCCGGGCTTCGTCAAGACCGCGATGAGCGATGTCTTCCCGGGCGACAAGCTGTTCCTGTGGTCTGCGGAGAAGGCGGCGCGCTATATCTGTGCGCGGCTGGCGGCGAACAAGGCGGAAATTGCTTTTCCCGGCCTGCTCGCCTTTGGCATGGGCTTGCTACCGCTGCTGCCGGCGCGGCTTGCCGATGCGATCCTGGATCGCCTGTCTTATTTGCCCCGGGAGGAGCACTAGCCCGGCATGACGATGTTGCCCTGGTTTCTTGCCGCGCTTGCCGCTTCCTTCCTGCCGGACGCGATCGCCCTCCCCCGCCCGCGTGCGCCGTGGCGGCGCCCTGCTGCGGCGCTGGCCATTCATGCGATGGCTTCGGTCGTGACGTTCACGCTGACGCTAGCGATCTCCGCTCGCCCGGCATTTGCCGGGCTGATGGCGTTCTCGCTGGCGGCATTGATGGCAATTGTCAACAATGCTAAATATGCTTCATTGCGCGAGCCCTTCGTTTTCACTGACCTGAGCCTTTTTGGCCAGTTGTTCCGTCACCCACGCCTGTACCTGCCTTTCCTTAGTGTTGTGCAGATACTGGCCATTGCAGTCGGGGCTGCGCTGTTTGCGGGGGCATTCCTGGCCTCCGCGCGGCTCGAGGCCGTGCCGTACGGGACGCTGGCGGCTTTCGGCCTGGGTGCCCTGACCATCGCCGTTGCGCTCGCCGCCCGCCTGCCGCTCACGCTGGCGCCGGGCGAGGACCAGCTCCACCATGGTTTTATTACGGTGTTCGTGGCTTATCTGCTCAACGGCTTGCGGCCCCGCACCGCACGCGAGCTGCGGGCGGCCTTGACGGCGGGGCCGTTCTCCCGGACCGCGGCGCCGGCAGTGCGGCCAGACGTGATCGTGATTCAGAGCGAGTCGTTCTTCGACGCCCGCCGCCTGGGAACGGCAGTGAGCCCGGCCATCCTCGCCAACTTTGACGCCGCTTGCCAAGTTGCCTGCCAGTACGGCGAGTTGCGGGTGCCAGCTTGGGGCGCCAATACGATGCGCACGGAGTTCGCCATGCTGTCGGGCGTGCCCGAGGCGGAACTGGGCTATGCGCGCTTCTATCCTTATACGTTTATCCGCCGCCCGTGCGCCTCGCTGGCCGGCTGGTTCCGGCGCGCGGCCTACCGCACGTCTGCGATTCACCCTTATTTCGCCGATTTCTTTGGCCGCGACCGCGTATTCCCGCTGATGCATTTCGAGCGATTCCTGGATATCCGGCATTTCGACGGCGCCCAGCGCGCCGGACCTTATGTGGCGGACGCCGCGGTGGCGGACGCTATCATTGCGGAACTGGAAGCCGCCGGCGATGAGCCGGCGTTTGTCATGGCAATGACGATGGAGAACCACGGGCCGCTGCACCTTGAGCGGGTGGAGCCTGGCGAAGGCGCCCGCTATCATTCGCTGGGCGATGGCGCGCCGTGGGATGACCTGACCGCCTATTTGCGCCACCTGGCCAATGCCGACGTCATGATCGGTCGGCTGACAGATTACCTGGCTAACCGTCAACGCAAGGCCATCTTGTGTTTCTACGGCGACCATGTGCCCGCCCTGCCGAAGGTCTATGGGAGTTTGGGGGCCATGCAAAACCGTAGCGACTACTTTATCTGGCGCAACTACGGTGAGGCGGAATCGCTACGCAAGACGTTGGATGTGTCAGGGTTGGGACGGGAATTGCTTCACACGATCGGGCAGCCAGTGCAGGCCGGTGTGCCTACATGAAGAACACAGAAGCTGAAGTTCAGAGAAATCAAGATTTAGCAGGGCCGAGTCAGAAGAAGATGAAAAAAGCAATCGCAATTGTGGGAATGTCGTGCAGGTTTCCCGGGGGTGTTCGCAATCCGGAAGACTTCTGGAACCTGCTGGTCAATGAAACCGACGCGGTCACGGAAGTCCCCGCCGATCGCTTTGGCACCGAGTTCTATCTGCACCCGGCCAAGCGCGAGCCGGGCAAGAGCTATACATTCTCTGCCGGCGTACTTGACGACATCGCGGGCTTCGATGCCGATTTCTTTGGCGTTTCGCCACGCGAGGCCCGGCAGATGGACCCGCAGCAGCGCCTGCTGCTGGAGCTTGCCTGGGAAGCCTTCGAGAACGCCGGCCAGTTGCCTGCAGAGATGGCGGGCAGCAATTGCGCCGTCTTTATCGGCGTTGCCAGCCAGGATTACGGCGATCGCGGGGTGGATGACCTGGGCGTGGCCGACGCTTACTCGGCGACCGGCAATACGCTGAGCATCGCGTCAAACCGGATTTCATACTTGTTCGACCTGCGCGGCCCCAGCATGTCGATCGATACGGCGTGCTCGTCGTCGCTGGTCGCCCTGCACCAGGCCTGCAATGCCATTCATGCGGGCGAGGCCGATACGGCGCTGGCCGGCGGCGTCAACCTGCTGCTGCACCCGTTCCCCTTCGTCAGTTTCGCCAAGGCGTCGATGTTGTCGCCTACCGGGCGTTGCCGGGCGTTCGATGCCGCCGGCGATGGCTATGTGCGCTCCGAGGGCGGTGCCCTGGTGCTGCTCAAGCCACTCGACAAGGCACTGGCCGACGGCGATACCATCCATGCGGTCATCGTCTCGTCCGGCGTGAACTCGGACGGGCATTCGCAAGGCGGCATCAACGTGCCGGGCGCGGCCACGCAGGCCGCACTGCTCACTGATGTCTACGCCCGCGCTGGCGTGGATCCGCTGGATATCGCCTATGTGGAGGCGCACGGCACCGGTACCGCGGTGGGCGACCCGATCGAGGCGCGCGCCCTGACGGACGTGCTGGGCAAGGGCCGCGCGCCCGGCCAGCCGCTGCTGATCGGCTCGGCAAAGACCAACGTGGGCCACCTGGAGACGGCCTCCGGCATGGCGGGGCTGCTGAAGGCAGTGCTGTGCCTGAAGCACAAGGCTGTGCCGGCGACGGTCCACTTCAAGAATCCCAACCCGAATATCGACTTTGCCGCGGGCGGCTTGCGCGTGGTCGATCGGTACCAGCCGCTCGACACGGGCGGCAAGCCGCTGCTGCTGGGCGTGAACTCCTTCGGCTTCGGCGGCACCAACGCCCACGTGCTGCTTGGCGAGGCGGATGCCCGGAGCGGCGCCGTGACCAAGGCGGCGCCGGCTGCGGCGCCCTCGGCCCTGGTACTGAGTGCGCGCAGCCCCGATGCCGTGCGCGCACTGGCGAGCCAGTATCACGCGCGCTTGCAGGCTGGCGCGTCGTGGGAGGCGCTGGCCAGCGCGGCCGCGCGCAAGCGCCAGTGGCTGCACCACCGCGCGGTGACCCAGCCGGCCAGCCCGGAAGACGGCGTGGCATCGCTTGACTTGCTGGCACGCGGGGAGAGCGCCCCAGGCGTCACCATCGGGGAAGCACCGTTGGGCGCGGATAACAAGCTGGCGCTGGTCTTCTCCGGTAATGGGTCGCAATGGGCGGGCATGGGTCAGCGCTTGCTGGTGGAAGATGCCGTGTTCACCGAAACAATCGAGGAGATCGATGCGCTGTGGCAGGCGGATGGCAGCGCGTCGCTGGCAGCGGTGATGCGCGATGGCGCCACCGCCGCCTGGCTCGAGGGCACCGAGAACGCGCAGCCGCTGTTGTTCGCGCTGCAGGTTGGCGTGGTGCGCTCGCTGCAGGCACGCGGCCTGCGCTACGATGCATGCTTCGGCCATAGCGTAGGCGAAGTGGCTGCGGCCTGGGCGGCGGGTGCGCTGACGCTGGCGCAGGCGGTGCATGTGATCAAGGAGCGCAGCCGCGCGCAGGCCACGACGGCCGGTACCGGCAAGATGGCCGCCGCCGGCGTTAGCGTGGAGGCTGCGCAGCAACTCATCGACCGTCTCGGACTTGGCGCAGATCTTGAGGTGGCGGGCGTCAACAGCCCCGAAGCCGTCACCCTGGCCGGCTCCCCCCAGGCCATCGCCACCGTACTGGAGCAGTTGGCCGAGAGTGGGAAGTTCTTCCAGGCGCTAAATCTTGACTACGCGTTCCATAGCAAGCGCATGGATCCGATCCGCGATTTGGTGCTGACGAGGCTGGCCGACCTGCAGCCGCAGGATGCGCACACACCGTTCATCTCGACCGTCACGGGTGCACAACTGCCCGGCACTGCGCTCGACGCGCAATATTGGTGGCGCAATATCCGGGAACCGGTTCAATTCGAAGCGGCCGCGCGCCACCTGGTGGACGCCGGCGTGCGCGTGTTCCTTGAAATCGGCCCGCACTCGATCCTGCGCAGCTATGTCGCGCAGACGCTGGAGCATGCCAAGGCCAGCGGCTGCGCCCTGCCCACGCTCAAGCGTCATCACGACAGCGCCGCGCAACTGCAGCAGGCGTTCTGCGCAGCACTGGCGCAAGGCGCCAGCCTCGACGCGGACGTAGCCTACCCGCCGGCCGATCCGGAGCTGGTGCTGCCGACCTATCCGTGGCAGCGCAGCCGCCACTGGCTGGCCCCCACCAGCGAGGGCTATGACCTGGTCAACCGGCACCGCGAGCACCCGCTGCTGGGCTATCGCCTGAAAGACAGCGCCGTGGCCTGGGAAAACCAGGTCGACCCGGTCAAGCTGCCGCTGCTGGCCGACCACGTGGTGGACGGCGCGGTGATCTTCCCCGGCGCGGGCTACGCTGAAATGGCGCTGGCCGCTGCACGCCTGCATTTTGGTACCGAGTCCTGCGCGGTGGAGAACCTGGAAATCCGTTCGCCGGTGGTATTCCAACCGCAACAGGGCCGGTTGTTCCGCTTTACCGTGGACCCGCGCACCAACGGCTTCGTCATCGAGATGCGCCCGCGCATGAGCTCGGATCCGTGGACGATCGGCGTGGCCGGCCGGCTGCTGCCCGGTGGCCCGGCCGCGGCGCCCGTCGAGACCATCGGCGCAGCGGAACTGGCGGCCCTGGAGGCCGCCGCCGATATCGACGGCGAGCGCCTGTACGGCGAGGCCGCCGAGATCGGGCTGCAGTTCGGGCCGGCCTTCAAGTGGGTGAAATCCGTGCGCGTTGCCGGCGACACCGCCATCGCGGAGCTGGCGCCGCCTGCCGTGCTGCAGGACGCGCTGGCGCCGTACGCGATGCATCCGGCGGCGATCGACGGTGGCTTCCACCCGCTGCTGGCCCTGATGGGCGCAGCGGCGGACGAAGAAGAGGTAGCCGCCGGCGCAGCCGCCTACGTGCCGGTGCAGATGGGCCGCATCGACTACTACGGCCGCGGCGACGCCGTGCGCCGCGTGGTCGCGCGCATCGAGCGGCGCAGCCCGCATTCGCTGGTGGCTTCGTTCACCTACCTGGACCAGGCCGGCCAGGTGATCATGTGCGTGGGCGCCTGCCGCTTCCGGCGGGTCGACCTGCAGGCCCGGCGCCAGGCCGCGCCAAGCCGCTTTGCCTTCGTCACCGAGGCCCGGCCCTATGCCGCCGACATCAGCGCGGCCGCCCTGCCCGCGCCGGCCACGCTGATCGCGTCGGCCGCCACCATGCTGCTGGCGCAGGAAGACGCGGCCCACCGCCGCACCCACCTGACCGAAGTCATGCCGCTGCTCGACGTGCTGGCGGCGGCCTATGCCCTGCGCGCGGTCGAGGCGCTGGATGTGCTCGGCCAACCGCGGTTGCCCGCCAGCGCCAACCCGGCGCTGCTGGAGCGGCTGATCGGTATGTTGCTGGAAGATCGCGTGCTGGCCCGGCGCGACGGCCAGCTGGTACGCGGCGACGACACTTTGCCGGCCATCGACGAACTCTGGCGTAGCCTGCTTTCCACATCGCCGGGCCACGTGGCCGAACTCACGCTGCTGGCGCATTGCGGCGCGGCGCTGCCCGCCGTGCTGGACGGCAGGCTCAGCCCGCAGGCCGTGCTGCCGAACGGCCGCAGCAGCCTGGTGGACCACCTCTACGAGGCCTCGCCGACCTGGACGCACGTCAACGCGCTGGCCAGCGCTTGCCTGGACGCCGCGGTCGAGGCGTGGGACGCTCCGCGCCCCTTGCGCGTGCTCGAAGTGATCGCGCCCGGCACCAACCTGTTCCAACCCTTTGGCTCGCACCTGCAATCGCGCTGCGACTACGCCATTGCCGGCAGTGCGGAGCAGCTGGGCGCGTTCGATGCCACCGAGCATCCGCTGATCCGCACCGTGCAGATCGAACTGGGCGAAACGCCGTCGCTGGCGGCCGAGCCCGGCCGCCCCGGCCAGTACGATGTTCTGATCATCAACAACCAGCTGCGCGCGGGAGCCTATCCGGAGCGGCTGATCGAAGCCGCGCGCGCATGGATGACGCCGGGCGCGCTGCTGATCGTGGCGGAAAGCCAGTCGAGCCGTTTTTCCGACATCGTGTTCGGCCTGTCGCCCGACTGGTGGACGTTGGGCCGCGACGAATTGCTGAGTGCCGGCACCATTGCCGCGCTGCTGCAGAAGCACGGTTTCGAAACGCCGGTCCGGCACACGGAAGCCGATCTCGAACTAGAAGGCACGCCCTCGTTCCTGGTCGCGCGCCGCAGCGCGGACCCTGTCGCTGCGTCCGCCCCGGATGCGGCTGCGGCCCAATGGCTGGTGCTGAATCCTGCCGCGCACGGCCGGCTGATGGCCGCCGTGGCCGACGCACTGCAAACCCATGCGGCCGGCGCGCAAGTCGCGGTGCTGGATTCGGTGCAGGCGCTGCTTGCCCATCCGTCGCTCGGCGCGGCGGGCACTGTGCCGCGCCACGTGGTGTTCCTTGCCGCCGACATCGACGGCCTGGATGCCGGGACCGATGGCGACGAGATGATGCGCGCGCAGGCCAGCACCTCTATCGCGCTGGCGCAGCTGGTACGCGGGCTGGCCGGTGCGGCCGCCCCGGTACGGCTGTGGGTGGTGAGCCGTGGCGGCGCGCCGCTGGCCGCGCCCGGGGCGCAGCCGTGCGCGTTCCGTCCTGAGCAGGCCACGCTGTGGGGCCTGGGCCGGGTGCTGATGAACGAGTACGCCGAACTGGCCACCCACCTCATCGATATCGATCCCGCTTGCGAGCGGCCCGCTCCGATGCTGGTGCGCGAGCTGCTGTCGGACGAGCGCGAGGAAGAAGTGCTGCTCACGCGCACCGGCCGCTTTGTGCCGCGCATGCTGCCGGCCACCACCGTCGAGCTGCGTGAGCAGGGCGCCGGTACCGGGCAGCAGGACCAGCACAGTGTGCTCGCCTTCGAGTCTCCGGGCTCGCTGCGCCACCTGCAGTGGTTCGCCCTGGCGGACTGCGAGCTGGATGCGGACGAGGTGGAGATCGAACCCGCCGCCACCGGCCTGAATTTCCGCGACGTGATGTACTCCATGGGCCTGCTGTCCGACGAGGCCGTGGAGAACGGCTTTGCCGGGCCGACCATCGGCATGGAGCTGTCGGGCCGCATCACGCGTGTCGGCAAGAACGTGCAAGGCTTCCAGCCGGGCGATGCCGTGCTGGGCTTCGCGCCGGCCTGCTTCGCCAGCCGCGTGCGCACTCGCGCCGGCGCGGTGGCGCTAAAGCCCGAGCGGCTGAGCTTCGAGGAAGCCGCGACGATTCCCACCACCTTCTTCACCGCCTTCTATGCGCTGTGCGAACTGGCTCGCCTGCGCAAGGGCGAGCGCGTACTGGTGCACGGCGCGGCAGGCGGCGTGGGCATCGCGGCCATCCAGCTGGCCCGCCATCTCGGCGCGGAAGTGTTCGCCACGGCGAGCACCAACGAGAAGCGCGAATTCGTGCGGCTGCTGGGCGCCGACCATGTGTTCGATTCGCGCAGCCTGGCGTTCGCCGACGACATCCTGCGTTGCACCGGCGGCCAGGGTGTGGACATCGTGCTCAACTCGCTGGCCGGCGAGGCGATGGTGCGCAGCATCGATGTGCTGCGCCCGTTCGGCCGCTTCCTGGAGCTGGGCAAGCGCGACTTCTACGAAAACAGCCGCATCGGCCTGCGCCCTTTCCGCAACAACATCAGCTACTTCGGCATCGATGCGGACCAGCTGATGCATGCGCAGCCGGGCCTGACGACGCGCCTGTTCGCCGAGATCATGGAACTGCTGGCCAGCGGCGTACTCGACCCGCTGCCGTACCGCACGTTCCCGGCGCATCGGGTGGAAGAGGCCTTCCGCTACATGCAGCAGGCGCGCCAGATCGGCAAGATCGTGATCACGTTCCCGGCCGGCGCCCCGGCGCCGCAGACGCCCAAGCCCACGCAGCTCGCGCTGGACCCGCGTGCGGCCTACCTGGTGGTGGGCGGCACGGGCGGCCTGGGCTTTGCCACGGCGCGCTGGCTGGTGGACAAGGGCGCCCGGCACGTGGTGCTGGCCAGCCGCGGCGGCGCCTTGTCCGAGGACCTCGCCGCGCAGGCGCGGCAATGGCATGAGACCCTCGGCGTCACCGTCACGGTGGCTTCGTGCGACCTGACGGACAAAGCCGCCGTCAAGGCGCTGGTGGCGCGGATCGAACGTGCCGGCATGCCGCTCAAGGGCGTGGTGCATTCGGCCATGACCATCGCCGACGGCCTCATCGCCAACCTGGATGACGAGCGCTTTGGCAGTGTGCTGGCGCCGAAGGTGGCCGGCGCTTGGAACCTGCATCGCGCCACCAGCGGGTGCGCGCTGGACTTCTTCGTGGTGTATTCGTCGGCCACGACCTTCCTCGGCAGCCCGGGCCAGTCCAGCTACGTGGCCGCCAATGCCTTCCTGGAGTCGCTGGTCTACCAGCGCCGCGCCAGCGGGCTGGTGGGCTGCTTCATGGCCTGGGGGCCGCTGGAGGATGTGGGCTTCCTGGCGCGCAACGCGCAGACGCGCGAGGCGCTGCAGGTGCGCATCGGCGGGCGTTCCATCACCTCCGTCGAAGCCATGGCGGCGCTGGAACATGCGCTGCTGGCGGACCGCGCCGGCGAGGCCGTGCTGTGGCTCGACTGGCAGGCGGTAGCGCGGGTCATGCCCGCCGCACGCTCGCTGCGCTATGTGGAAATGCAGGGCAGCGACGGCCAGGACGCGCAGCGCTCCACCGGCGCCAGCCTGGATGGCGAGGTACGCGCGCTGCCGCCGCAGCAAGCGCTGCAGCTGGTCATCGAGACCATGCAGGCGCAGATCGCGCGCATCCTGCATCTGTCGGCCAAGAAAGTCGACATCGACCGCTCGGTGGTCGATCTCGGCATGGACTCGCTGATGGGGATGGAACTTGGCATGGCCGTGGAGGAGTCCTTCAAGGTCAAGCTGTCGGTGATGCTGCTGGCGGATGGCGCCACGGTGCGCTCGCTGGCGCAGAAGATCGTCGATTCGATCCGCACGGGCGGTGCGAGCGATATGGGCGGCGCGGAAGATGCGCCGTCCGAGGCACAGCAGCAGATCGAGGCGCTGGTGGCACGCCACGCGCTGGATATGGATGCCAACGACATCCGCGTGCTGGCCGACAAGGTCGAACCCGGCGCCGCCGCCGCGCCGGCGCTGCCATGACTGGCGTGACCGGCTGGCAGGCAAGCCAGGGCACGCTGGCGCGCGATCTGGTGATCGCGGGCCACGGCCTGCACACCGGCCGGCGCGTCAACGTGCGGATCCGGCCCGCCGGCACCGGCCACGGCATCGTGTTCCGGCGCGTGCGCGACGGCCAGATCCTGGCCGAGCTGCCCGCCGCGCCCGGTCTGCGCCTGGCGCAGCCGCTGTGCACCGCGCTGCAGGCCGGCAACGGCCTGCGCGTACGCACCGTGGAACATCTCCTGGCCGCGCTGCTGGCCTGCGAGATCGACCACGCCACGGTGGAACTCGACGCGGAAGAAGTCCCGATCCTCGACGGTAGCGCCCTACCCTGGATCCAGGCGATACAAGCCTGCGGCCGCACCGCGCTGCCGGAACCCAAACGCTTCCTGCGCGTGCTGCGCCGCCTGACGGTGGCCGACGGCGAGATGCGCGAGCTGGTGATCGAGCCGGCCGCGCGCTATGAACTGCAGGTCACCAACGACCTCAAGGGTTTTGGCGTGCTGTCTTGGCAGGGCGAGATCAACCCGGAACGCTTCGCCAGCGAGATCGCGCCGTCGCGCTCGTATGGCCGCCTGAAATGGGCGATCCCGACGATCGCGTTCGGCTACCTGCGCGGCAAGCCCATCCTGCGCGGCGCGCGGCCATCGTGCACGGCGACCATCGTCGGTGGTAGTGTGCTCGGCGGCATGCGCCTGCCCGAGGAATTCGTGCGCCACCGCGCGCTGGACCTGATCGGCGACCTGGCCTTGCTGGGCGCGCCGCTGCTGGCCCGGGTGACGGCCTTGCGCCCCAGCCATGAAATGAACTATCGCCTGTGCTCCGCACTGCTCGCGCAACCCGATGCGTGGGAGTGGACCGGACCGGCCACCTGACTGAACAAGGAAGACGTAATGGGATTGGGCGACCACCTGAGGCAACAGCTCGCCGCCAAGGCGCTGCAGCGCCAGCTTGAACGGGTGACCAACGAGATCGAGGCCGCACCGGCTGCCATGGCGCGGCCGGCCGCGCCGTCCGAACTGGCGCAGCTGTGCCGCTTCGATACGCTGCCGGCCTACCAGCAGGTGGCGATCGGCCGCCAGATGAGCGAGCAGCTGCGCATCGCATCGCCCTTCTTCCGGGTGCACGAAGGCGTGGCCGGCGCCACCACGCAGATCGGCGGCAAGAGCTATATCAACTTCGCCAACTACAACTACCTTGGGCTCGCCGGCGATGCGCAGGTGTCGGCCAGCGCCAAGGCCGCCATCGACCGCTACGGCACCTCGGCTTCCGCCAGCCGCATGGTGGCCGGCGAGCGTCCCGTGCAGCGCGAGCTGGAGCATGCGCTGGCCGACCTGTACGAGGTGGACGACTGCGTGGCGTTCGTCAGCGGCCATGCCACCAATGTCACGGTCATCGGCTCGCTGTTCGGGCCGAACGACCTGATCGTGCATGACGCGCTCGCGCACAACAGTATCGTGCAGGGCGCACAGCTGAGCGGCGCCAAGCGCCTGAGCTTTCCGCACAACGACTGGCAGGCGCTGGATGAAATGCTGACACGCGTGCGCCGCCAGTACCGGCGCGTGCTGATCGCCATCGAAGGCCTCTACAGCATGGACGGCGACCTGCCGGAGTTGGAGCGGTTCATCGACATCAAACGCCGCCACGCGGCGTTCCTGATGGTGGACGAAGCGCACTCGCTGGGCGTGCTCGGCGCCCAGGGCAAGGGCATCCGCGAGCACTACGGCGTGGCGGGACGCGACGTGGACATCTGGATGGGCACCTTCAGCAAGACGCTGGCCGGGTGCGGCGGCTTTATTGCCGGCGAGCAGGCGCTGACGGATATCCTGCGGCACCTGGCGCCCGGCTTCCTGTACAGCGTGGGCATTGCGCCGATGCTGGCGGCGGCGTCGCTGACCGCGCTGGAACGCATGCTGGCGGAGCCGGAGCGGATCGCCACGCTGCGCGAGCGCGGCCATCTCTTCCTGGAACTGGCGCGCAAGGCCGGGCTGAACACCGGCACCAGTGCGGGGTATTCGGTGATCCCGGTCATCACGGGGAGTTCGCTGAAGGCGGCGCAATGGGCGAACGCGCTGTTCGACGAGGGCATTAACACCCAGCCGATCTTTTATCCGGCGGTGGAGGAAAAGGCCGCCCGGCTGCGCTTCTTTATCTGCTCGACGCACACGCCCGAGCAGATTCGCACCGCCGTCGACGTCGTCGCCCGCCTGTCGCGTCGATGAGCCAGATTGGCGTGACGCGCGAATCGTCTCCGGCGGCGATGCATCGGCAAGCGAAGCTGGTGTTCCGCCAGGCCACGGCGCGCGATGCCGCGGCGCTGGCACCGCTGGTGCTGGCCTCGGGCGAGCTTGAGTTTGCCTATCTGCTTGGCGGCACGCAGGCGGAACGCGAGGCCTTCCTGCGGCAGGCGATCGCATCCGATGGCGGACGGTTCTCCTGGCGCCGCCACCGCGTGGCAGCGCTCGGCAACGAGCCGGTCGCGGTGCTGGCGATCCAGGACGGCCGGGCCAACCTGCTCGACGATCCACGCATTGCGCTGGATTTCCTGCGCGCCTTCGGCGCCTGGCGAAGCGGCGGGATCATTTGCCGTGGCCTGGTCCTGGAACGGGAAATCCCGGCTCCGAAGCGCCGGCAGACGCTGCTGGCGCATTGCGCTACCCGTAGCGATATGCGTGGCCAGGGGGTTTTCCGGGCCCTCTTTGCCCACACGATGCGCGCGCGGTTGTTGCCCGCGAGGGCGGGACAGACACTTTTCCTTGACGTGCTGCGCAGCAATACGCGAGCGGCAGCGCTGTACCGCGAACTGGGATTTGTCGCCTTGGATGAGAGAGCAGACCGTACACCCAAGCTGCCAGTACACCTCCGTTCATCCAGGATGCGTTTCTCGCCGGGCGATGCCGTCGCTGGGTCTTACGCACCGACCTGATTGAGCAAAATGCCCGCGTCTGGACGTGTTTCTGCCCGTGGACCAACCTGCGGGACGACGCCGAGCCGGTCTTCCTGACACACTTGGTCGGCGCCGGCATTGATAGGGTTTTCGCCTCGGCAACATGGCAATATGGGCAGGACAAGCGTCGGCGCGTGGTAACCAAGGCGCGCCGGGAATTGCCTCTGACCCCGTTCCCAGGAGAAGCGGATGTGCAATAACTACGCACCGGTGCAGCGCCAGTTGCTGCGCGATGTTTACCGCGTGGAGCCGCCGCTGGCGGACTGAAAGACTGAGACCTGACCGGACTATGCAGCGCCGATCGTGCGCGCGGACGGCGACGGCCGGCGCGACAGCGTCCTGGCCACCTGCGGCCTGATCCCGCAGTCGCATATCCCGGAGGGCGTCCGCCCCTCCGATACGATGAATGCTAGGTCGGAGACAGTCGGCGAAAAGCGATCATTCTCCGGCCCGCGGAAGAAGGGGCAGCTTGCAGACAAAGTTGACGAAATCCGCCTCTCGATAGTCCATAGGCGACAGTTGCGTGCTCAACTCATGTGCCTTCTGAATGTCCTCTTCTAGCAGGACATCGGACCGCCTGCGGATCCTGAACGACTCAGCACTATTGAACGTCGTCGGCTGTAGAACTGCGCTCACGTGGAATCCTAGCTGCTCAAGTTGAGCCTTCAGGCTCTCGGCAGAAGGAATGGCAATATGGCGTGGCGCTTCCAGGCCGCGCCAGTCTTTGCCGAAGAATTTACGGAATGTGCTTTGCGAATTTGGCAAGGATAGCAGCAGTGTGCCACCCGGCTTAAGCACTGATCTCATGGAGCATAGCGCACCATTCGGATCATAAGTGTGCTCAAGGATGTGGGAACAGAACAGGCAGTCGAATTTTTCATCCAGCTTGGCGACATCTTCGATGCTTGCGTTGACGACCCGTAGACCTTTGCTCTGCGCGGCTTCGCATGCTTTGCTATCAAGATCAATGCCAAGCGTCTGCCAGCCCGCTTGTTTGGCCAACAGCAGAAATCCGCCGCTACCACATCCGATGTCCAGCAGACTGCCTGGTGGCATTTGCGCAAGCTCAGGCACCCCAAAAGGAATGACAAACTTCCCCTTGAGCATGTTGGTCAGCGCGCCCGCCCGCCGGGGCAAATGAAGACGAGGGCTTAGGCGCATGCCGAACCAGTGCACATAACACTCGTTCCTGACCAGATTTTTCAATGCTTCTGCCAGCCGACGAAGCGGGGCTAAAGCATGCGTGTAGTATCTTGTATAGGCGTTGCCAATGCTCTGTTTGTCCGGTCTTGGGTCAAGGTATAGCGCCTGGCAGTCGTTGCAATTCCAGTAGGTCCATTTCCCGGGAGCGCAATAAAAAGCCCAGTCCTGAACGTCCTCGTAGGCACGCTCACGCTGGGTACCGCCACAGTATGGGCAAGCGCCTACAGTTTCCAACTGTAGCTGCGGCCATGGTTGATCGATCACAGAAACCGAGGTCATTCTTGCTCCATACAGGAATCATTGGCACTGGCGCCACCAAGCATATCCCAGCACAATCTGTGACAAGAATAACACAGTACAAAACTGCCCTACTACTAGCTATTGGTAGCTGTCATCGCGTCTATCAGCCCGCTGACCCGATCCCGAAACGCCCCCCGCTTGACGCTATAGATCCGGGGCGAATTGCAGAAGATCCCCCACCGTATCGCCGGCCGAATCGATCAAGACCGGTTCAGGGTGCACTCTCAGGTTTGTTTGACCTACTGACACGACGCCACTGCCGCCTCTAGCCTCAGCTCGTACGCCGCGCGCCGAGCGGGATGACTGATTCACTGCCGGGATCCGGGGGTAGCGCGGAGCTTCTTCACGCTGTATCCGGCGGGAAAGATGGGAGCGGAACCGGCGCTCAAGCCGGCCGATGCCAAGAAATAGATGCCAGCGCGTGCGGACACGCCGGCGTGTCACCTTAATGAGCGAACTGCCACTGACAGCCGGAACGCTCAGCAACGGTGCGTATCGTAGGCGAGTGTACTCGCGCTCGTCAAGGGTAAGCAGCCCAGTCCTACTGACAGGCCACCACTGCAGCCTTGAGCCGCACCTCATAGCCGGTGCGCAGCGCCAGTTCGGCCAGCGCCGCCTGGTAGAGTATGCAGAGCAGCAAGCGTGCGGGCGGTGGCGCCCCGGTGCAGGCTAGCAAACGCCAGTGCTTGCTCCTGCATTGACGCAAGGCGCACTGGATCAGCTAGCAACGTGCCAGCGCTGCTCATCACGCTATCGGCATCGTCCACGCGCAGACATGCACCGGCAGCGATGGCATCCTCGGTCGCCTGCGCAAAATTGAACGTGTGCGGCCCAATCAAAACGGGCGTACCGGCAGCGCATGCCTCGATTAGATTCTGGCCGCCCAGTGGCAGCAGGCTGCCCCCGATAAAAGCAATATCCGAGGCAGCGAAGTACATCGCCATCTCGCCCATCGAATCGCCTAGCAGCACATCCGCCGTAACCGGCTCCGGCAAGCCCGGCTGCTCCCACCCGGCGGAATCGCCTAGTGCGCTACGGCGCTGCACCGTGAAGCCTGCACGCGTAACCAGGGCTGCCACTTCGTCGAAACGCTGCGGATGGCGCGGCACCAGAAGCAAGGCCGGGCGCGGCACGGCGCCGGGCACGCCGGCGCTCAGCGCCTGCCAGCGCGCGAACGCCTCCAGCAACAGCGATTCCTCGCCTTCGCGCGTGCTGGTGGCGGCGAACACGGCGCGCGCGCCGAATCCCTGGCGCAGCACGCGGCCACGCCGCAGGCCGTCCTCGGACGGCTGCATATCGAACTTGAGGTTGCCGGTCACCTGCACCGCGGGCAATCCCAGCGCGCGAAAGCGTTCTGCATCGCCCTGGGTCTGCGCCAGCACCGCGGTGAAGTCGCGATACATCGCCGTCGCGGCCTGGCCAAAGCGCGCGGTGCGGCGGAAGCTGCGCGGCGACAGCCTGGCGTTGACCAGCAGCAGCGGCACGCCCGCCACGCGGGCACCGCGCACGAGGTTGGGCCACACCTCGGTCTCCATCAGCATGCCCGCGGTTGGGCGGAAATAACGCAGGAAGCGTTGCACCAGCCATGGCAGGTCATAGGGCAGATAGGATTGCATCAAGCGCGGCTCGGCACCGTACAGCTGAGCACCCGTCTGGCGCCCGGTGGGCGTCATATGCGTGAGCAAGATGCGATGTGCCGGATAGTGTGCGAGCAGCGCGTCGATCAGCGGCTGGGCGGCGCGGGTCTCGCCGACCGACACGGCGTGGACCCACAGCCATGGCCCCGCGGACGGCAGCTTGCCGTAGGCGCCGAGACGCTCGCCGATATGCTGGACATAGCCGGGCTCCTTGCGCGCTCGCCACACCAAGCGCAACAGCGCAATGGGCAGCGCCAGCAGCCAGAGCAGGTTATACAAGGCGCGCAGCATCAGAGCTCCAACCCGCGCACGCGCCGCGCGGCGGCGTAGACTTCGTCGACCGGCGGCACCACGCCGTCGTCGCCGACATTGGCGATGCCATCGGACCAGTAGCCCTCGGTCTTCCAGCGCCAGGTGGCCGTATAGATCTCCACCGTGGGCCGGCACAGCGCCGCGGCGATATGGACCAGGCCCGTATCGACGCCGATCACCACTTCCGCGCGGTTGATCAGGCCGAAGCCCTGCATGACCGTGAAGCGCGGCAGCACCCGCGCCTGCGGCACGCCGGCGGCGATCTCTTCAGCCGCGCGCCGCTCCCCTTCGTTGCCCCACGGCAGCAGCATGGTCACGCCTTCCTCCGCCAGGCGGCGGCCGAGATCATGCCAGCTGGCCAGCGGCCACTTCTTCTTCGCGCCCGCCGTGGCATGGAAACACACCGCGTAGCGCGTTGGCAGGCTCGCCCAAAGCGAATCGTCGACATACAGCGTGTGCGCGCCGGGGCCAAAGAACTGCGGCGGCTCCGGCGGCGCAAGCCCCGTGAGCGCCGCGCCCAGCAGGCGCGAACGCCGCACCGAATGAGTCTGGCGCGGCACGGCCACCCGCTCGGTATAGAAGAGCCGCGCAGCCGGCTCATAGCCGGAGCCCTGGGTGGCATTGGCCAGCCCGATCACCGGCGCACCGGCGCGGCGGTCAGCCACGCGGGCCACCACGGCGGTCTTGAGCAAGCCCTGCGTCTCGATCACGGCGTCGTAGGCCTCCTCGCGCAGGGCCTGCCTTAACGCGCCGATCTCCCGCCAGGTAGCAGCCTGGTAGAAGCGCTTGCGCCAGCGCCGCAAGGCGAAGGGAATCACCCGCCGCACTTCAGGCAGCAGGCGCACGAGATCGACGTAGCCTTCCTCGACCACCCAGTCGATCTCGCAATCCGGCCAGCGCGCGCGCAGGTCGTGCACCAGCGGCATGTTATGCACCACGTCGCCCAGCGACGAGACCTTGACCACCAGGATGCGCGGCCGCGCGGAAAGCGCATGCCGCGTCGAGGATTTGTCCGATTTTCCCGCCAGGGGCGCGGTCAACGGCATCCGCTTAGAACGGCAGTTGCGCGTCCGGCTTTTCCGCCAGGATCACGCGTTTGAATTCCGCCTGGATGCGCGCCAGCGCGGCGTCGTTGTCGGCCTCGAAACGCATCACCACCACCGGCGTGGTGTTGGACGGGCGCGCCAGGCCAAAACCGTCGGCGTACTCGACACGCACGCCGTCGATGGTGATGACCTCGCGCGCGCCGTCGAACTTCGCATTGGCGCGGATCTTGTCCAGCAGCGTGAAGGCTTCGCCCTCGGCGCATTTCAGCTGCAACTCGGGTGTGCAGTTGGAATTGGGCAAGGCGTTCAGCACCGCGCTCGGATCGGCATGCTTCGACAGGATCTCCAGCAGGCGCGCGCCGGTGTACAGGCCATCGTCGAACCCGTACCAGCGATCCTTGAAAAACACGTGGCCGCTCATCTCGCCGGCCAGCGGCGCGCCGGTTTCCTTGAGCTTGGCCTTGACCAGCGAATGGCCGGTCTTCCACATCAGTGGCTCGCCGCCGTGCTGGCGAATCCACGGCGCCAGCTTGCCGGTGCACTTGACGTCGTAGATGATCTGCTGGCCAGGATTGCGCGACAGGATCTCCTCGGCAAACAGCATCAGCTGGCGGTCGGGGAAGATCACCTCGCCGTCCTTGGTCACCACGCCCAGGCGGTCGCCATCGCCGTCGAAGGCCAGGCCCAGCTCGCAGTCAGTGTCGCGCAGGCACTGCATCAGGTCCTGCAGGTTTTCCACATGGGCTGGATCGGGATGGTGGTTGGGGAAGTTGCCGTCCACCTCGCAGAACAGCTCCGTGACCTCGCAGCCGAGGGCGCGGAACAGGTCGCCGACGAAGGCGCCCGCCACGCCATTGCCGGCATCGAGCGCGATCTTCATCGGGCGCGCCAGCTTGATGTCGCCGACGATACGGTCCAGGTACTGCTTGCGGACGTCGACCTGCTGGTAGCCCCCGGCGCCGCTCGCGAACTTGCCGGCGTCGATGCGCTGGCGCAGCGACTGGATCTGCTCGCCGTAGATCGCCTTGCCGGCCAGCACCATCTTGAAGCCGTTGTAGTCGGGTGGATTGTGACTGCCGGTCACCATGATGCCGGAGGTGGCGCGACGCCCCGCCAGCTCCACATTGGTGCCGAAATAGACCATCGGCGTGGCGACCATGCCGAGATCGATCACATCCATGCCCGCGGCGCGCAGGCCTTCGACCAGGCCACCCAGCAGGTCCGGCCCGGAAAGGCGCCCGTCGCGGCCTACCACCACGGCGCGCTCGCCCTGCTCGGCGGCGGCGGAGCCGAAGGACAGGCCGATCGCGCGCGCCACGTCACGCGTCAGGGTCTTGTCGACGATGCCACGGATATCGTAGGCCTTGAAAATGGAAGAATCAGCTTGCATGGGTCATCCTGAATGTTGACGGTTGAACCGGTTGACATTGCCGGCCGCCAGTTCCGGCCGAAGCCGGCGCAGCGGGCAAATGCGTCAAAGGTGGTATTTTGCCGGATTGCGAGAGGCACGCCAGTTATAATCGTTCGGCTATGCTCGAAAATGGCGCAGCGAGCCAGCCCGCATGGCGGCACGAACGCCGCCGCCGCGGCCTGCCGAAGCTGCCGAAAATTGCGCCGGATGGGCCCGGCAGACCCGGATGTCGGGTTCGCGCCTCCCGCCTGCGTTCGGCGGCCAGAGCCGCCCAGCCAAGGTTAAGTGCTTTTTTTGGTTTTTTTGCCCATTTTTCTGCCCAGGTGCCGGTTTGAACGTTTTGCCGGATCGTCGGCCCTGCCGATCGGCCCCGGCTCTGTTCCTCCAGCCCGCCCTTGCGATCTGCCCAGTGCCTTCGCCCCTGCCCAGCCACCACCCGCACCGCCCGCGCATCGCCTACCTGATCACGAACTCCGAGATCGGCGGAGCGCAGACGCACGTCGCCGATTTGCTGCACGCCCTGCGCGACAGGATCGAACCCATCCTGCTGGCCGGAGGCGACGGCCCCCTGCTGGCCACCGCGCGGGCCGCCGGCGCCCGCACCGTACGCCTGCCGCTGTTGGACAATGCCCTATCGCCGTTGCGCGCGCTGGCCGCGTTCAGGCAACTGCTGAAGGCGCTGCGCGCCGCGGAACCCGACCTGATCCATGCGCACAGCGCGAAGGCCGGCGCGCTGGGCCGGATGGCCGGCTGGCTGCTGGGTGTGCCGGTTGTCTATACGGTGCATGGCTTCGCCTTCAAGGCCGCCGCCCCGGCCCGCCAGCGCCTGGTCTCGCGCGTGATGGAGTGGCTGCTGGCACCGTTCACCACCCGCCTGATCTGCGTGGCGCAGGGCGAACGCGCGCTGGCCGCGTCGCTGCCGATCCCCGCCGCGCGGGTCAGCGTGATCCGCAACGGCATCGCCGACAGCGGCGCGCTGGCCACGCCCGGCGCGCCGCTGCGGCGCATTGTCATGGTGGCGCGCCTGGCCGCTCCCAAGCGCGCCGACCTGCTGATCCGCGCCTTTGCCCGCGCCGCCCTGCCCGATTGCGAGATGGTACTGGCAGGCGAGGGTCCGCAAATGGCTGCCCTGCAGGCACTGGCCGACGCCCTGGCACCTGGGCACGTGCAATTTGCCGGCCCGGTCACCGACGTCCCCGCCCTGCTGGCTTCGGCCCAGGCCTTCGCGCTGGCATCCGACCATGAAGGCTTCCCGCTCTCTGTGCTCGAGGCCATGCGCGCCGGCCTGCCGGTCGTCGCCAGCGACCTCCCCGGCATCCGCGAGCAACTGGATGGCGGCGCCAGCGGCCTGCTGGTCGCCGGCGATGACGAACCTGCCTGGGCGGCCGCGCTTGCACGGCTGGCAGGCGATCCCGCCCTGCGCGAATCCCTGGGACGCAATGCCCGGACACGCTGGGCCAGGGAGTTTGGCCTGGCGCCAATGGCCGAAGCCACCTGGACGGTCTACCAGCAAGCGCTGGCGGGCAAGCCTGGCGCCGCCCGCGCGGCTGCCGGCACTGGAGCAGGCGGACAATGAACAAGAGCCATGGCGTCGCGCGCCCGGCGCAGCTAACCCGCCCCCAGGGCTCGGAAACCATCCGCCGCGCCAGCCGCATGCTGGCCTGGGCGCTGCTGGGTCTGCTGCTCTTCGGTCTCAATATCGTGCTGGCCGAGTTCGCCCATCACGCCGACCTGGTGACTTACGTCTTCACCCGTACCCTGCTGTGGTCGGTGCTGCCCTATCTGTTCGCCTTCGTGCTGCTGCACCGCTCCCTGCACCTGCCCGCCATGGAAGGCAACAGCCTGGTCGGCCTGGCCGCCACCCTGCCCTTTGCCGCGCTGCTCTTCGTCTTCGCCGCCTTCCACCTCGAATATTCACGCGGCGCGCTGCTCCTCAGCTACCTCACCACGCTGGGCTGGATCTGGTTCGGCTACCGGCGCTTCGTGCGCAACTACGTGCCCGTGTTCGGCTATACCGACGCCGCCACGCTGGCGCAGCTCGAACAGATCCTCGCCATGCCTGGCGCCGCGCCGGCCAGCCCCACCCGCTTCCAGGCCATCAGCTCGCTGGACGAAGCCGTGCATTGCGACGGCCTGATGCTGGACCGCAACGCCACCGCCGACCCCGAGCGCACCCGCGTGCTCGCCCAGTTCAAGCTCAGCCACGTGCGCATGTATTCGGTCGAGCGGATCGGCGAGATGCTGACCGGGCGCGTCGGCCTCGCGCACATCGACGAGAACTTCCTCGACGACTACGCCGCACACTATTTCTACAGCTTCGCCAAACGCCTGATCGACCTCGCCGCGGTACTCTGCATGGCCCCCCTCGCGCTGCCGGTGGGCTTGGCCGTGGCGGCAGCGATCCGCCTCGAATCCACCGGCCCCGCCTTGTTCCGCCAGGGGCGGGTTGGCCTGTTCGGCAAGCCCTTCACGATGTTCAAGTTCCGCAGCATGGCGTTCGACGCCGGCGCGCCGGCGCAGTTCGCCGCCCGCCGCGATCCGCGCGTGACCCGCGTGGGCCGCGTCATCCGCAAATACAGGCTCGACGAGATTCCGCAGTTGTGGAACGTGCTGGTGGGCGATATGAGCCTGATCGGCCCGCGACCCGAGCAGGTGCCGATGGTGGACGAATTCGCCCATACGATTCCGTATTACCCGTACCGGCACCTAGTGCGCCCCGGCTTGTCGGGATGGGCGCAGGTCCAGCAGGGCTACGTGGGCACGCATGAAGAAACCGTGACCAAGCTCAGCTACGACTTGTATTACGTCAAGCATTGTTCGTTCGCGCTGGATTTGCTGATCGGGGTGAAGACGTTGCGGACGTTGTTGACGGGGTATGGGGCGCGGTGAGCGAGCAAATTCACCCTTCCCCATCCACGAAGCCGATGCGCATCCTCTTGGTCACCACGGGGTTGAAGGTCGGCGGCGCAGAACAACAGGTCGCTGCACTGGCGCGGCAATTCGCCGAACTCGGGCATGCAGTGGCCGTCGTCTGCCTGAGGCCTGGCCACGAAGTCCATCTGCCGCCTTCGATCGCCACGGTGATGCTCGACATGCGCAAGACGCCCTATTCGATGGCGAGCGCGCTGTTGCGCTTCCGTTCATTTTCGCGCGAGTGGCGCCCGGATATCATTCACGCCCACATGGTGCATGCCAATTTGTTTGCCCGCGTCTATGGGGCGCTGTTCCCGGCGCCACCAATCCTCTGCACAGCGCACAGTGTTCGCGAAGGTGGCCGGCTGCTGATGCTCGCCTACAGGCTGACCGATCGCTGGAGCCGCCTCAATACGCATGTGAGCGCGCAGGGCCGCGAGGCCATGATTCACGCCCGTGCAGTTTCCGCAGCAAGGATCGTCGTGATGCCGAACGGCATCGACACGGCGCAATTCTGCCCGGATGCCGTGGCCGGGGAAACCTGCCGCAAGGACTTGGGCCTTGGCCAGGACGACCGTCTGATCCTCAACGTAGGAAGGCTGGCGCCGGAAAAATCGCAAGCGCTGCTGATCGAGGCATTTGCATCCCTCGATGCGGATTCCCGCACCCGGCTAATGATTGCCGGGAACGGCAGCGAGCGGGACGCCCTTGCGCAAGCCATCCGCCGGCACGGGCTGGAAGGACGCGTCATGCTGCCCGGGGTCAGGCGGGACATCACCGCCTTGCTCAATGCAGCCGATTTGTTCGTGCTCTCCTCCGACATCGAAGGCATGCCGCTCGCGCTGGGCGAAGCACTGGCATGCGCCTGCCCCGTAGTTTCGACCGACGCCGCGGGGGTGGCGGATCTGCTGGGTGAGTGCGGCGAGATCGTGCCACGCGGCAACGTGCAGGCTCTTGCGTCAGCGATGCGCCGCGCCCTGGAAGCAGGGCCAGGCACCCCGGCGCAGCAAGCTGCGCGCCGCCAGCGTATCGTCTCGCGCTTCGGCCTGCAGTCAGTGGCCGGGCGATGGCTGGCGTGCTATGCGAGATTGCTGGCGCCGGCCACTGTGGCCAGCGCGGAGCCGGTCTGATGCGGCGCCGGGTCGCCAGCAATCTGCTGTGGATGCTTGTCGAACGCGGCATGCAAGTGGCCGCGGGGATCGGCATCGTCGCCATGCTGGCTCGCGCGCTCGGGCCAGAAGGTTTTGCGCATTTCCAGTATGCGCAGGCGGTGGTGTTGATCGCGGCATCGGTAGCCTTGATCTGCGGCGGCGAAGTGGTGGTGCCGCGCCTGGTGGCAACGCCCTCGCCCCAAGGACAGCACCGACTGCTGGCGCACGCCTTCGCGCTGCGCACCGCTGGCGGCCTGCTGGGCTATCTGCTCATGTGCGCATTCCTGCTGATCACGCGGCCGCCGGCGGAGACATGGATCACTGCATTGATTCTCGGCGTCGCAATCCTGCTCAAGGAACCTTCCGGCGTGGTTGTAGCCTGGATGCAAGCCCACACCAACAATCGTCCCAGTACGCTCTTCAACCTGATCACGCTATCCGCGAAAGCAGGGTTGGTTGCACTTCTCTTCGGTGCGGGACTGCACGCGGCGCCCTATTTTGCCGGCGCCTTCATGCTTGAGGCGAGCATCGCCGCCTTGCTGCTGGGGTCCTACTATTTCCTGCGGGTGAAGTTCCACCGCATTCGACTGGAGGCGCCGCTCATCAAAGAGCTTTTCGCCGGTGGCGCCTTGTTCTGGATGAGTTTTATGCTGATGATGGGCGCGCGCCGCGCGGATCAGCTAATCCTGCAGCCTTCGGTCACCTTGGCCGACTTCGGCGCCTATGCTGCCACCATGCAAATCGTGGACAACTACACGATGCTGGCCACCATTCTCGCCGCCGGCATCGCGCCACTCTATGTCTATGGCAAGACCGAACCTGCCGCGGCGCGGCGCAACGTTGCGCGCATTGCGATGGGCATGGGCCTGATCGGCTTGTGTGGCGGCGCCGTGATCGCCCTCGGCGCGCCCTGGATCATCCATCTGCTCTATGGCAACGCGTTCGCCTCGTCCGCCAGCCTGCTGGAGTTCGCGGCGCTTGCCTCCACCTTGCTGTTCATCGACGTGGGGCTGACCTTGCTGCAGGTTTATCATCGCCGTCCGGTATGGATAGCGTTGAAGTGGGCACTGGTGCTGGCCGTGACGGTTACCTTCGACATGTTGGCGGTCCCGAGATACGGCGTATGGGGGGCTCTCGTCGGCTATGCGCTGTCCAACGCCGTGGCTGTCGTCTTCGGCATCTGCCTCTGGGTGCGCAGCAACCAGCCAATGCGGGCCGTGGCGACATGAATCGATTACCCGCCATCGGTTTCCTTACCGGCACGTTGAACGCGTTCGCGGGAGCGGAACGCATGACGGCTGTCATCGCCAATGCGCTGGCAGAAAAGGGATATCCGGTCTACGTCATCAGCCTCTGGGACGAGCACAGCGTCTTCGCACTGCATCCTGCCGTCACCCACGTCACGGTGCATGCAGAGCGGCCTTCGTTCAAGCGCGCCTACCTCTCGACCGTGCTTGGCATCCGTCGCCTCATCAAGCGCCTTGCGATTCGCGAGTTGATTGAGGTGGATACCATGCTTACCCTGTTCACCCAGCCCGCAACGCTCGGGCTGAATGTACGGCATACCGCGTGGGAGCACTGTCACTTCGACGAAGACCTCGGCAAGCCCGCCCGCCGGTTTGCGCGCCGGCTTGCCGCGCGCTTTGCGGAACAAATCGTGGTACTGACCGAGCGCGACCGCAAGCGATGGATCGAAGCGCTGCGCCCGCGCTGCCCGGTCGTCTGCATCCCCAACCCGCTACCCTTCCCGATGCCCGCGCATGCCGCCCCGCGGACAGGTACGACCGTGCTCGCGGTGGGGCGCCTGGTGCCGGCCAAGGGCTTCGATACGCTGCTGCGCGCCTGGTCGCTGGTCGCCGCGCAGGCGCCGGAATGGGAGCTGATGATCGTGGGCGAAGGCGAGGAGCGTGCGGCGCTGGAAGCCTTGCGTGAGCAACTGGGCCTGGGCGCCTCGGTCCGGCTTCCGGGGGCATATTCCGATGTGACGCTCGCCTACGAGCAAGCGTCGATATTCTGCCTTAGCTCACGCTATGAAGGCTTCGGCCTGGTGCTGGTCGAAGCCATGGCGTTCGGTCTTCCCATTGTTTCCACGAATTGCGAGACAGGTCCGCGCGAACTGCTTGCACCGGATCATGATGCGCTGCTGGTGCCGGTAGACGACAGCGAGGCACTTGCCCGGGCGCTACTGGGCCTCATACGCGATCGGAACGACACCACGCGGCTGGGCGACGGTGCGCGGCAGAAAGCGCTCCGGTTTTCGCAAGAGCGGATTGTGGAGCAGTGGCAGGGCCTGATGGGGCAGCCTCCATCGACTTGAGTCACCTGCGATTTCGCTCGAAAGGCTGGCTAACGTCTGCCGCGCGCCGCGCCTTTCACGTTGCCGCACTGCCGCCTGGTTGAGCGCTGCGATAAACCAGGCGGGAGGCGACATCTCCGAGACGACCCAGGCACTTAGGCCTTATTCTTGCCTTGTATCAGCAGCGCTTTCAACAGCGTATCGCGCCATAGGAACATAGCACTTAGTAGTGCTGCAAGAACTGCCATCAGCACTATCGCCATCAAGGGGCGCGGACGCTCGGGCCGATCCGGCACGGAAGGCTCGGCTACAAATTGAGGCTGCGACAGGAACCGCGCCGTGATGACGGAGATGTCCGCGGTTAGCGTCGACAGTTTTTCCCGCTCGGCATCCGTCTTGATCTTCTTGTTAAATTCCGAGATCACAGCGGAGATCCTAACCACGCTATCGCTTCCGCTATGCACTTGCGCCAGCGCGCTTGCCGCTTCAACGGTCAACGCCTTCATGAAGCTCTGCTGCTGAAGTTCCCGATCAAGCTTTTGAATCTTCTCCCGAATGGTGATCACCTCCGATTCAGCGGCAACCAGCTGCGCCATTGGCGACATGAATTTTTCATTGTCCTTGCGTACATCAACAACTTGTGACGCTTCGCGTCGCGCGGAATCTGGATAGGCGGCAATGACCTTCTTCAGCGCCGTCGCGCGGACTTGTGCCTGCTCAATATCAAACTGATACTTGAGCCGGCGTTCCGAGGCACGGTCAGAAAATTGCCTGTTTTCCGCGGTCCACGCCGATACCTGCTGGCGAACCGCGGATAAGGTGGCCATGTCCTTGAAATAGGCGCCTAGCCAAGTGGCCACATTGGCGGCTTCGACTGGCGTGGGGGCGATGGCCGTCAGGCGAACGCCCAGATACACGTTTGCCGGTGGTCTGCGGTCCGGGTCATCCTGGGCCCTGTCACGCTCCGCCTTCTCACGCTCTTGTTCCAGCTGGAGCAGAAGGTCTGGGAGCTCCCTTGCATCGGCCTTGCTAATCCTTGGCACTGGCTTCTGCCAATCACCTTGCGCCACCTCCCTGACAAGACGATCAATCTCACCCGCGTCCAGACCTTTAGGCGGCACGAGCTTTGCGAACCGCCGTGCGGTACTGGAGTCGTTCGCCAACTCGGATATTCGCCTGTACTCCGCGGTGCCCATCTCGACACTGAGTACGCCCTCGGACTTGTAGCGCAGCAACGGGCCATAGCCCAGCGCAGCCCCAATACCCGCACCTGCCAACGCAGCCAACAAAACTACTATTACTTTTCTTCGCATATTAACTCCGAAACACCGAGCGACGCGGTACGCATCGGCAGGCGGCACTCAAGCCTCGACCACATTTCCCTCGGCGCAGGCAGGCTGCGGATTATATCCATGCACCAATTGTCTCAGGATGGCCTTTATTGTTACCTCATCGTTCTCAACGGCAGCATGTCGCATTGCGACAAGCACTGGTGCCAGCTGGGACCAGGCCACGAAATCCTCCCTCGCCTTCATGATCCGCTCGTGGGCAGTACCCTCTGGATTGTCGCCAATCAGCAATTCCTCATATAGTTTTTCTCCAGGGCGCATGCCGGTTACCTTGATCTCGATGTCGCCGCTTGGATTGTCTTCATCCCGTACCGTCAGCCCGGACAATTTCACCATGCGCCGCGCCAGATCCATGATCTTCACGGGCGAGCCCATGTCCAGCACAAACACATCGCCGCCGTGGGCCATCGCGCCTGCCTGCAGGACCAGTTGGGCAGCCTCAGGGATAGTCATGAAGTAACGCGTCACCTCTTCATGCGTCACAGTAACGGGGCCGCCCTCACGCAATTGTTTGCGGAATAGCGGCACCACGCTTCCGCTGCTACCCAGCACGTTACCAAAACGCACCATGGCAAACACCGTGCCATTCCTGATTTCCTGGCTCTGGGTACCGTCCGGCATGAGGAATCGAACGTTTTCGCTGGCGGCCAGTGCCTGCAGTACAAGCTCTGCCATCCGTTTCGTCGCCCCCATGACATTAGTAGGTCGCACAGCCTTATCGGTTGAGACCAGAACGAAATGCGCAACCCCGCTCTCCATAGCGGCGCGCGCCATGTTGAGTGTTCCGAATACATTGTTCAGGACCCCCTCGGACGGATTGCTCTCCACCAGGGGCACATGCTTGTAGGCCGCCGCGTGATAGACCGTAGCAGGCCGATAGAGATGGCAGATTTCCTTCAGGCGCCCGAAATTTCCGACGCTTGCCAGCAGCGGAACAATCTGCACCCGTAGCGCATGCTCGGTACAGAGGCTTTCCAGTTCTCGATGAATGGTGTAGAGCCCGAATTCGCTGTGCTCCACAAGCACAAGCTGCTGCGGCCGCTCCAGGATGATCTGGCGGCACAACTCGCTGCCGATACTGCCGCCGGCACCGGTAACCAACACTATTTTTCCTGCGAGGTTCCGCGCAAGCAAGGCGGCGTCCGGAGGCACAGGTGCGCGCCCGAGAAGATCCTCCACATCCAGTTCCTGGAAATCATGTACCGTCACTCGTCCGGAGGCCAGGTCGACCATGCCTGGAAGCGTGCGCACGTGAACCGGCAAGTCCCTCAGGCGAGCAATGATGGCATTGCGGTGCGCGCGGTCCAAGGAGGGAATCGCCAGCAAGATGTCGGTTACCCCCATTCGATCGACAGCATCGGCCACCTCGTCTGACCCCATAATATCCACGCCATTGATGCTGCGCCCCACCTTGGCGGTGTCGTCATCGATAAAGCCCAGCAGCACAAACTCGTGCGCCACGCCCAGGGCTGACGCCGTTTGTACCCCCGCTTCCCCGGCCCCATAGATCAATAGACGACCCTCGGAATAGCGCGACTTGCGGGACCACCCTGCCAGCCAGAAACGGGCCATCGCCCGGCTGGCGCCGACCATCAACAGGAACAGCATCGGTTGGATCAGTCCCAGGCTGCGCGGCACGCCATCCCACTTGAACAGGAGCAGGGCAACAAAAAAAAGAGCCCCATAGATTCCCACGGCCTTGGCCGTGCTCGCCAGGGCAGCCATGCCCGTATACCGGAAAATGGCCCGATATAGACCAAGGCGAACGAATATGGGAAACGCCAGCAACGGCGCGAGCAGGTAGACAAACTGCTGCTGCTGCTGTGGCAGGCCAGTCTGGTCTATGCGCAGATAAAACGCGACCCAAACGGAAACCACGGCCAGCACCAGATCCAGTGCAACAACCACCAGACGCTTGGCCGGACGCGGTAGAGCCAGCAAGGGAGCTACAGATTTTTGAAATAGCATCTCGAAGGCCTTCACTATTTTATTTTTTGCTCACGGCTTGGCCGGGTTGCAGTACGGCCTCTGCAGCCACTTCCACGCCATAGCCGAGAACAGATCCCGCCTGCATCCAGGCTCCCCGTCCCAGCACAGAACCACCCGCCATCCCCGCATTCGCGCCCAAATGACCAAAATCGTCTACCCGGCAATGGTGATCCACTACGGCTCCGCAATTAACGATTACCCCCTCCCCCAGCCGTGCCTCCGTCCCGACGATGGCTCCAGCCATAACAGCAACTCCCGCGCCAATGACTGCTCGCGCGGATACGATGGCCTTGGGATGCACCACGGTCGCCAGATCGAATCCCGCGGCGCGAAGCGCCCGATGCAAGTTCTCCCGGACCCGATTGTTCCCAATGGCAACAATCGCCACCTCAGCATGATCGCGACACTTGGCCAGATCCGGCGTGGCGCCGAGCACAGGCCACTCCCAGATATGGGGCACCACCGGGAACGCGTCATCCACGAATCCCGCCAGCCTGTATTGGTCAGCGGCAAGCAAAGCCTCCGCCACTGAACGGCCATGCCCACCGCCACCCACAATCAGCAATCTTTTCATCAGTGAGAGACTCCATCGCGGTGCAGCACTTTGACGAAGGTCATCCAGAGAATGCGCACGTCAAACCAGAGAGATTGCCGCTGCAGGTACTCCACATCCAACTTGACCTTGTCTGGAATAGGCAACTCATCCCGGCCATTCACCTGGGCCCATCCGGTCAAGCCAGGCACCAGATCATGCACGCCGTATTGGGTACGCAACGTAATGAGGTCGTCCTGATTGAACAGCGCCGGGCGCGGACCCACGAAACTCATGTCGCCTGCCAGGATGCTCCACAGTTGTGGCAACTCATCCAGGCTGCTCTTGCGCAAGAACGATCCGATCGGGGTCAGATAGACCTTGGGATCCGACAGCAGATGCGTTGCCACGGCAGGCGTGCCCACACGCATACTGCGGAACTTCGGCATCTTGAAGATCTTGTTCCCGCGCCCTACCCTGTCGGACCAGTACAGGGCCGGCCCTTTCGAAGTCAAGCGCACGGCAAGGGCCACCAGCGCTACCGGCAGCAGCAAGATCACCGCCGCGCACAGGGCCAGAATCAAATCAAACAGACGCTTCACGTCGATATCCCTCCGCTGCCTTCTTCAACCCGTCATCCACCGACAGCGGCGGCTGCCATCCTAGGATCTGCCTTGTCTTTGCTATATCCACTTGCAGAGATCCACACAAGCGATGAGCAAGGGTTGGCTTGCCGACAAGAGTCGCCCCCAATTCGATCAGTTTGGAGGGAACCGGAATTAGACGCGCCGACCTGCCCAAAGCCTGCCCCATACGTTGCAGCAATTGCGTCGTCGACAGGTCTTCACCGTCGGATACAAGAAACGTATGATTGGCGGCTGCTGGGTGCGCGATGCTAGTCACAATTAAATCAACCAGATTGTCCAGTGCAACCAGACTGCGTCGGTTATTTATGGCGCCCAACGGCAGTGGTATGCCATGCGCCACCGCGCGTAAGAGCGCCGCAAAATTAGCCTGTACACCGGGACCATAAACCAATGGTGGTCGGATAATCACCACTTCAAGGCCCGTTTCGGCAGCGATATCCCGCAATCCTTGCTCCGCTTCGTGCTTGCTAATCCCATAAGGGTCTTGGGGCATCGGCAAATCATCGGCCGTAAACGGATGGCCCAGGGTGGTAATCTCTCCATTGACTTTTATCGAACTCAAAAATATGAATCGCCTCACGCCGGCAATCGCGGCCTGACGAGCCAGATTCAAAGTACCCACCACATTCACGGCTCGGAAGGCAGCCAGCGGATCGGCCGAACGATCCTTCATGACATGCACGCGGGCAGCGCAGTGCACCACCACGTCCTGGCCGCGAAGAGCCGCACCCCAATCAGTATCGCGGCCTATATCCGAGATCCTGCTGACTCTTGCCCGACTGGGAAATCCGTCGAACTCACGTCTGGCAGCCACCGTGATTGCGATTTCATCCTTCGCAATTCGTCGTAGTAAAGCCCCTCCCACAAAGCCGGTAGCACCAGTCAATAGAATGCTTCTCATAATTTTGCTGAGTGAGATCAGTAAAAACCAAGCATGATTGCAAACAAGAAAACCAAACGGTCGCGTACTCGCCGCCTCACCTCAGTAATATGCCTTAACAAAAATAGACGAGGCACCTCCCCGCGCGCTGGAATACTTGCCGGCAACTCCGACAACTGCGCTGCCAACAAACTAGCTATCCTACTGATCTCTACCCGATACCAGCCAGATCGTATCATTTTCAGACGTCCGCGCATCGCCCGAAGTCCTTGGTTCGCTCCGACCTGATTTCCGCCGTGCTGGCGGTATTGAATCTTGGGCCTCTCGTCAATATACCAGCCCATACGATTGGCCCTGAACCACGCATAGATCAACCAGTCATGCAGAGCAACTTCGTTCACGGCCAGCCAATTCTTTTGTAGAAATTCCTTAAAACCTAATGCCGCCGAAACCCTCAGCACATAACTGCATCCCGGGCCTGCCGCCTCAAACAGAAAATCATACTTCCGCTGTGGCTGCGCTTTATTTATCAACAACTGCCGCCCATCCGGCCAGAATGCAGTCACATTCCCCGAATAAGCCGCATACCGTCCCTCCACAATAGATTCATGCGCTACTTTGAGCTTGTCGTCATGCCAGACATCGTCCTGGTCCGCCAGGGCTATGTAGTCATAGCAAGAGAAATCTACGTCACGTATAAGTCGAAAGAAGTTCTTTGCAGCACCGCCGAACCGTCCGACATGCGGCAGCAAACGGACTCGCTGATCTTGCGCAGCCAATTCTTGCAGCCACTCCCATGTGCCATCTGTCGAAAGATCGTCGGAAACAACCAGCATAACCACAACCCCGCGCTGATTGAGTATGCTGCACACCTGTTCCTCGATCCACGAGCGCCCATTGTAGGTAGCCATAAGAACAGCTACCTGAACGCCCTCCTCCCCCGAACGCTTCGGATTGCCTAGTGGCGCAAGAACATCTGCCGTCGAACTCACGAATCTATCCTACCAAAATTCCCGAGGGCGGCATCTCGCAAACCGCGAGCGATGTAACTCAGCGAGCGCAACGGATGCGCATCGATAAACGGACTGGTGATTGCACGCACGATCATGCCAATTACCAGACGGATGCGAAATACCAGAGGTACATAATTGCGCGTAGCCAGGTAGGCACCATTCCGGAAGTAATAATAGCGACGCAACGCGCTGTAGCGCAATAAAGTCATGCCTGCAAACACAATCGGCTGTCCATCGGACAGTTCATGCTGCATTTTCACTTCAAAGCAGCCAAAATGCTGATAACCGGCCTTCCGTGTGCGGAAACACCATTCCGTATCGACATAATCAATAAATAATTCGTCGATAAAGTGAAATTTCTGCCACATCTTCACCGGCACCAGCATTCCGGAGGTAATTAGCGCATCGGCACATGGAAGCCGCTCTCCTGAATCCTCGAACACCCGCTCGACATGCAGCCCCTTGGCCCGAAAGAACGGATAGTCGAATCGACCACCACGCAAATCGTAAAAACTAGGGCCAATAGCACCGACGGATGCGTGCGAGGACGGCGCGGATGCCAAGCCGTGCCAAGCCCGCACAAGTGCGCTGACATGATTTATCGACGGCTGGCTATCCTGATCAAATGTTACGCCAAACTCCACGCCCCTTTCTCCCATCATCTCGAAAGCCCGATTGAGAGGCGCTGCTATGCCGAGATTCCCCCCCATGTCAACGACCTGAACATTCGGCAGCCCGCTCAGTTCAGCCAACAATTCAGGGGAGATACCGCCATTATTCATAACCAATGTGTTGGCTACCTGACCATTCAGCGCGTCAAGCAGCCGCGTTAGCTCCGCTCGACCAGGGCTATAGCACACCACAACGGCCCATACGCTCAAAATCATACCGGTGCTCCCACGAAAGGCTGCTTTTGCATAGTTACAAAAAACTCAATATAAACAAACATTAGTAGCCCCCAGCCGAGCATGCTGAACAGATAGGGATTTGTATTGCTGCAAAAAATGATGCAAAAGAGCAGAGCTGCAATCCGCGGTATTGCCCGCCGGGCAGACTCAGACAACGATTCATAGCTGGGGATCTCAATGGCTACCGAATGCACGAATACTATAAAAACCCATAACAATAGAAGCACCCCAAAAAATCCCGTCTTCATGTATAGCGCAAGCATGCTTAATTCGTAGCTCCACGGCGCTCCCTCCGACCGGATTAGATCGACGTGAGCTCCAAGACCGCTGCCAAACCAAGGATTTGCCATGATGGCATTGCCAAGCGCCATCACCTGCTGATATCGGAGATCATCGCTGATTTCGCGCCCCAAACCGATGGCGGTCAACAAATGCGGGTCGGCCATCAACACAACGGGCAATGTCAGCATCAGCAACACGACTCCAACAAGCAAATAAAGCACCGGCCCCAAGCGCAGAAGATTCAATGAACGATCGAACAGCCACGACAAAACAAGAAAAATCGGGACGGACAGCAGCATTGCTCGCGTTAGAGTAAGTTGAATCGCATATGAAATAAGAATAATAATCAAGATACCAATCAGAAACCGACGTCTAGCAAAATTGCGTATCGAAAGATAGAGACCCAGCAGTAGGAAAACCGAACTACCCCAAAAAACCCGAAACCCTTCGGCAATAGGTCCAATGAACACGCTGGTCTCATCTTCGGATCGACCAGGTTCGAGGACTGAACGCATAGCCGTGACGAGCCCTGTCGCCCCATCACCGGAGAATTTCTCATACCAAAAAATTGCGATATGAAGCAGCGCAAGTATCCAAATAAGGCGCTCAATCAGACGCAAAGCACCTGACCAACAGTTGGCCCGGGCGATGGCCAGGGCCAGCGCAGGCGCGAACAGGAGTCCAAGAAATAACTGGCTATCAGCCAACGCACTCGATAGCGGCGTGTTGTGGAGCAAAGGAATCATCACACTCCAGCCCGTAACAAAGAGGGCAAGCGCCGCCACACCGCTAAATGTGTGCGGCAGCGGAGAGGACGATCGCACCCACAAGAGCGTTGAATATCCCGCCAATATCAGGAGCAGCAGCTTTCGCACGGAAAAACCCAGGATATCGCTCCACTGCCCGGAACCGAGCAAGGCGAGATCTGTGATTAACAGGGCACCAGGAACAACAAGGAAGATGCGATTAAAAATTGCCCCTCCAACCAGCTCACCATCGGAGCCCCCCATTGGGGATGCTATCCGCGGAGGCTGATCCGGACTGGGGGAAGGCATATCAGTCATCTAGCGCGTGAAGTTCCTGCATTCGGAACTGTGTATGCAGCGTCAAAACCGTACCGCCGTGCAAAAATAAGGAGCGCGATGAGATCAGCGCCGACCCGGGCAGTCCAGACCATAGCCGCTCCGAGCAGACCGATCTGGTGCAAGCTAAACACTAGCAGTGGGAGATAGATCATCAATTCAACGGCATGGATTTTTGCCGTCATATGTGCGTGGCCAGCAGCCTGTATGGCTGCGAATGGGACAAAGGCGACCCCATTCAGCAATATTCCAACCGCCATGACAACCACAATGCTCCACGAGTGATCAGCAAAATCTCTTCCTAACCAAAGTGTCAATCCCCAATACGAGCATGCAGCGATCAGAAGACATAGCGGCGCCATCACCGATGAAACCAGCGCTATACACCTTCGATACAGAGCATTTGCGCCGTCAGGATCACTGGTCAGAATCGAGGCCAACCGGGGAAACAATGCGGCAGTCACCGCTCCGGGCAAAATCAATACACGAGTCAGCATCTCAGAGGGAACCGTGTAATACGCGACAAAACTCGCGCCTAGAACCGCTGAAATGACGAATCGGTCGGCCGTAACCATCAGCGGACCAATGATATTCGACACGGTCATCCAGGCGCCAAAGGAAAGGAGCCCTCTCATTTTCTGCGGGCTGAAACCGGCCGATATCCATCCGGCAGGCAGTTTCCTGTGGACAGACCAGGCGTGACCAAACAATACAAGCACTCGCACCGCAATCAGGCCTGCGACCATCCAGGCAAGGGAATCACCGATAAACATGGCACTAAGCGCCGGCAAGCCGAAGTTCGCGGTACCTAGTACAATGCGCAGTAGATTAACTATTCTGAAGTCCTCATAGGCTTCCAGAATCCCTCGCAGCCCGGTCGTTACCGTGGTTAGCGGAATGCCCAGTGCGGCAATCAAAAGCGCCTGCACCGTGCTCGGCTGGAGCGCAACGCTTACATTTAGCCAACGCTGCGCCAGTAAGTTTGACAATGCAGCAAGAGCAAGCCCACCGATCACGCCCGTACCGGCCGTGAACCACAGGCCAGTCTTGACCAGACTCGGCAAATCCGAGAGAAGGCCAGTTGAGCGCGCGGACGCCACTTGCTGTGTAAGCGCCCGCCCCAAACCAAAGTCAAATAGGCTGAAATAGCCAACCAGAGCCCAAACAAGAGTCAAGACTCCAAACGCTTCGACACCAATCTTTTTAAGCAGGTATGGGATGGTAAGCGCCCCTAGCAAGAACGGCAACCCGGTTCCCGCCAAGTTCCATAGCGTATTTCGTCTAAGAGACATAATCCGACTCAGGCTTCGCTCAAGCCCTTGCCCTGCAGATCCTTTGAGGATAGCTGGGGGGCCTCGATGGAAAATTGGGCCAAAGGCCACTCGATCCCTATCTGCGGATCATTCCACGCGATACAACGTTCGTGCTCTGGCGCGTAGTAATCAGTGGTTTTATAGAGGAAATCGGCGCTATCACTGAGTACTAGGAAGCCATGAGCAAAGCCCGCCGGCACCCAGAATTGTTTGTGATTGTCTTCGGTCAGTTCGATTCCGACCCACTTGCCAAATGTGGGAGATTCCCTGCGGATGTCCACCGCCACGTCATACACCGCACCGCGGACTACGCGAACCAGTTTGCCTTGCGCCTGCTGCACTTGATAATGCAAGCCGCGCAACACCCCTTTGCTGCTTCGGCTGTGATTGTCCTGCACGAAAGTCAGGTTCAGGCCTGTAGCCTCATTAAAGGACTTTTGATTGAAGCTCTCATAGAAGAATCCGCGCGCGTCACCAAACACCTTGGGCTCGATGATGAGCACTTCAGGAATAGCAGTAGCCGTAACTTTCATGTTTCTCTCTCTTCCTTCAGCAGGCGCAACATGTACTGTCCGTAGCCGTTCTTGGCCAGCGGCTGAGCCAGCTTTTCAAACTGTTCGGTATTGATGAAGCCATGGCGCCACGCAATTTCTTCCGGGCAAGCAATCTTGAGCCCTTGGCGATGCTCCAGCGTGGCAATAAACTGGCCAGCCTCGAGCAAACTCTCGTGCGTGCCGGTATCCAGCCATGCGTAGCCGCGCTGCATGATCTGAACATTCAATTGCCCGCTCTCCAGGTACGCCTGGTTGACCGTCGTGATTTCCAGTTCGCCACGGGCACTGGGCTTGACTGCCTTGGCGATATCCACGACCTGGTTGTCGTAAAAATAGAGACCGGTGACCGCGAAGTTGCTCTTCGGCACCTTGGGCTTCTCTTCGATGCTGCTGGCCTTCCCCATCTTGTCAAAGTCCACCACGCCATAGCGCTCGGGGTCTTGCACATGGTAGGCAAAGACCGTCGCGCCGCTGGTTTGCTGGTCGGCTTGCGTTAGCAGGCCCTGGAAGTCATGGCCATAGAAGATGTTGTCGCCCAGCACCAGCGCGCTGGGCGAGGCCCCCAGGAACTTATCACCGATGATGAATGCTTGCGCGAGCCCGTCCGGGCTGGGCTGGACCGCGTATTGCAGGTTCATGCCCCATTGGCTACCGTCGCCCAGCAGTTGCTGGAAACGGGGGGTGTCCTGCGGCGTGCTGATGATCAGCACGTCGCGCATGCCACCCAGCATCAGTGTGGACAGCGGGTAATAGATCATTGGCTTGTCGTACACCGGCAGCAGCTGCTTGCTGATGGCAAGCGTGGCGGGATGCAGACGAGTGCCGGAACCGCCGGCGAGGATGATGCCTTTACGCATGATGAGCCGCTTCAGGAAAAAATCTGGTCAAGCAGATAATGGATGCCCGGCTGCCAGTGCGGCAGATGAATCTCGAAGGCTTGGCGAAGCTTGGCTGTGTCCAGGCGCGAGTTCGCCGGACGTGGCGCGGGCAGTGGGTAGGCTGTGGCCGGAATCGCTTCGACGCTGGCCGGATCCACCTTCAGTTCGATCCCTTGCGCAGCGGCATAACGCAACACTTCAGTGGCGTAGCCGTGCCAGCTTGTTTCCCCCGCAGCGGCCAGATGATAAATGCCGGAAGGGAATGCGCTCTGTTCGCCAGCGAACCAGAAGCGCCCAATGATCTGGGCGGTCACATCCGCGATCAGCGCAGCCGTGGTCGGTGCGCCGAATTGATCGGCGATCACGCGCAGGCTGTCGCGCTCGCGACCTAACTTGAGCATCGTCTTGGTGAAGTTCCCGCCATGCGCGCCGGCCACCCAGCACGTGCGCAGGATCAGTGAGTGGCCACCAACCGCCTCGATCGCCTGCTCGCCAGCCAGTTTGCTTGCGCCGTAGACCGAGCGTGGATTGACCGGATCGGTTTCCACATAAGCCCCAGCCTTGCTGCCGTCGAAGACGTAGTCGGTCGAGTAGTGCACCAACAGGCTACCAAGCGCCTTAGCCTCTTCCGCCAGCACGCCAGCCGCCGTGCCGTTGACCGCAAACGCGGTCTCGGCGTCGGTCTCAGCCTTGTCCACCGCCGTGTAGGCGGCCGGATTGACGATCACATCCGGGCGGTACTGGCGAACCACCTGACGCAGCGCCTCCACATTCGACAGATCGCAGCCGGCCCGGTCAAGCGCGACCACATGGCCCAGCGGCGCCAGGCTGCGGCGCAGTTCAAATCCAACCTGGCCGTTGCTTCCTGTTACAAGAAGGGTAGGAACAGTAGGCATCTTATGCTGCATATTGCTTTGCCATCCAGTTCCGGTATTCGCCCGACATCACATCCTGTACCCAGGCTTGATTGTCCAAATACCACTGGACGGTCTTGCGCATGCCGCTCTCGAACGTCTCAGCGGGCTTCCAGCCAAGCTCGCGTTCCAGCTTGCGCGCATCGATGGCATAGCGACGGTCGTGGCCAGGACGGTCCTTGACGAAGGTGATCTGGTCCCGGTAGGAGCCCGCTGCCTTGGGACGCAGCTCGTCGAGCAGGTCGCAAAGGGTATGGACCACGTCAAGATTGGTCTTCTCGTTCCAGCCGCCCACATTGTAAGTCTCGCCCAGGCGGCCACGCGCCAGCACTTCGCGGATGGCGGCGCAGTGATCGCCAACATACAGCCAGTCGCGTACGTTCAGGCCATCGCCGTAGACGGGCAAGGGCTTGCCGCCCAGCGCGTTGGCGATGATCAGCGGAATCAGCTTCTCGGGGAAGTGATACGGGCCGTAGTTGTTGGAGCAGTTCGTGGTGAGAACCGGCAAGCCATAGGTGTGGTGATAGGCGCGCACGAGGTGGTCCGATGCGGCCTTCGACGCCGAATACGGGCTGTTGGGGGCGTAGGGCGTGGTCTCGGAGAACTGCGGATCGTCGGCTTCGAGCGAGCCGAAGACTTCGTCAGTCGAGACGTGCAGGAAACGGAAGGCTGCCTTGGCTTCGTCATCCAGCGCGCTCCAGTAGGCGCGCACCGCCTCGAGCAGCGTGAACGTGCCAACGATATTGGTCTGGATGAACTCGGCCGGGCCGTGGATGGAGCGGTCAACATGGCTCTCCGCGGCAAAGTGGACCACGGCGCGCGGCTTGTGGGTCGCCAGCAGTTGGTCCAGCGCGGCGCGGTCGCAGATATCCGTCTGCGAGAAGACATGGCGGCTGTCGCCCTCGAGCGAGGCCAGCGTCTTGCGGTTACCGGCATAGGTCAGCTTGTCGACATTGACAATCCTGTCGGCGTCTTCCTTGCCGAGCCAGTTCAGAACGAAGTTGGCGCCAATGAACCCCGCACCGCCTGTAACGAGAATATGAGACAAAAGCTGTGCTCCCTGCCTATCGATATGTTTCGAGAACCCGACAAATGCCGAGCGCCCGCCTGGGTCCGTTGTGGGGACGGCGGGATCTTAAGTACCTGCAGAAGTGGCGGTATTCTATCCGACGGGGGACGAGGCCTTACCCGGAACTGCCATATTTTTGTAGCCTGTTGTAACGTCCCGCCCAAATTGTCCTCACAATATCGGAAATTCAGAACCAATTTTTTCGGATTCAATCAGGCAGCATATATTTGTGACTTATAATTATCATTATGCTATTGGCGACCTTCAAGGCTGCGCGGCTTCATTCGAAGAACTCCTCACCCAGCGCCTGCCGGTGGACAGCCATGTGCGCTTCGTCGGTGACCTGGTCAACCGCGGCCCGGCTTCGGCACGCGCGCTGCGGACCGTCCGCCAGCTCGGCGACCGCGCCGAATCCGTGCTTGGCAATCACGATATCCATTTGCTGGCCGTGGCCGCCGGCGTGCGCAAGCCGGGGCGCGGCGACACCCTGGACGATATCCTCGACGCCGCTGACTGCAACGAACTAATCACATGGCTCAGGCACCGGCCCATGGCCATCCATGAGAACGGCTTCCTGCTCGTACACGCCGGCGTGCTCCCGCAGTGGACGGCCGAGCAGACCATGGAACTGGCCAGGGAAGTGGAGCGCGAGTTGCAAGGGCCCCACTGGAAGGCATTCCTGGGCGGCATCTTCGGCAATGCGGCAGACCGCTGGGTCCCCAACCTGCGCGGCATCGAGCGTCACAAGGTAATCGTCAACGCCCTTACCCGCCTGCGGTTCTGCAACGCTCACGGCGTGATGGATCTGAAGACGAAGGACGGCCCCGGCTACACGCCTGCCGGCTACATGCCCTGGTTCGACGTCCCGGGCCGGCGTACCGAGGACACTACCGTCGTCTGCGGACACTGGTCGACACTTGGGCTGGTGATGCGCCCCAACCTCATGGCGCTGGATACCGGGTGTGTCTGGGGGGGCAAGCTGACGGCGGCACGGCTGGCAACGGATCCGACGGAGCGCTCACTCGTCCAGGTGGAATGCCCGCAGTACTGCGATCCGCATTCCTAGCCCGGATGCGACGTTCTTCCATTGGCGGATGGGCCTGTGGCATCATGCGCGACTGTTCCAGCTAACTGCACCAGCTTAGGACCGTTGCACGTGACCCCCCTTTCAATATGGCCCTCACTCGCCATATTCGCGCTCGCCCTTGTGTTCGTGACACCCGACTGGCCGTGGCGCTTCCTCGATAGCCCGCAAAGTCAGGCAGGGTCGCGCAATGTTTCCCTCGATGGATTGCGCGGATTCCTGGCGCTTGCGGTGGTGCTGCACCATGCGTCGATTACCTACGGCTTCATACAGACCGGCGTGTGGCAGCTGCCGCCTTCCTCCTACTACGCTCTCCTTGGACAAGTCGGCGTTTCGCTGTTCTTCATGATTACCGCGGTTCTGTTCTGGGGGCGCCTGCTGGACGAGGGTCCGCGCATCAATTGGCTTGCTCTATACGGCAACCGCTTTTTCCGGATCGCGCCACTTTATCTAGTGGCCGTGGGGTTCATGTTCGCGATCGTAGCCTATCGAACACAGTTTCGATTGGCCGTCTCGTTCGGGGAATTGTCCGGTCAGGTATTTCATTGGATTTTGCCAGGCCTTACGAAATCGCCCTCACCCATCAATGGCTACGGTACCCCATCGCTGATCCTCGCGGGAGTAGCGTGGACCCTTTACTACGAGTGGCTGTTCTATATCTCGCTACCGTTCCTGGCGATCGCCGCGTTGCGGCGATCTGTACTGTCTTTCATTCCCGCCATCGCCTGGCTCTACGTGTACTCGCCCACGGTGTTCTCCGACATGGAGCGGTATTTCGTCGCTCTGTTTGCTTGCGGGATGTTTGCCGCAAGCATGGTGCGACGGTATCCGCAGCTCTGTGGAGACAACAGTGTGAAGTCCCTGGTCGGCATCTCCCTGCTTATTGCTCTCTTCGCCAGCAGCAAGACCGCATACGCCTGGGGCCCGATTGCGCTTCTTGGGGCGTTCTTTCTGCTGGTCAGCAGTGGAACCACATTCTTTGGCCTGCTGGCATCGCGCGGTGCCATTCGCTTGGGGAATATCAGCTACGGTACCTATCTGCTGCAAGGACTGGTGCTGCAGGCGCTGTTCTCGCCGAGAACCCTGGGGCAACTTGCCTTGCGGGGCGCCCAGCAGTACTGGCTGGTCGTCCTGCTACTGGTCCTGGTGCTCGTCCTCGTCGCTGCGGCGACCTATCAATGGGTCGAAAAGCCCGGAATTCGGTTCGGCAAGCGTATTGTGCAGCGCCACGCGCAAAAGGCGACGCCGGTTGCCGACCCTGATCACGACAAGCAAACACTCAAGTCTGCGTAAAAAACGGGTTCGTGCTTGTGCAGGCCAGCGTGCTGGCACAAAGGACCGCCGCTAGCGTACCGCTGCCGAACCTGATGACGCGGGAACATCCAATGGGTCGACCGGTGTCGGACTGCCAACACCATACTCGGGTAGCGGGCTCACGCGATTCGCCTGGCGCGCCAGCGTTGTCGCCCCCTCATACTCTCCCCGGCAAAGGTGCATCACCACCTCCCGCGCCGATTCAGCCAGCTCACGGCGGCTGGCGGACGAGGCATGTAACACAGGCCCAAACGCCAGCCGCGCCGTGATCGGCGGCGCACGCAGGACGGCATCGAGCGTCTGCAGCAGGGTCAGATCCCCGATATACGCCGGCGCCGTGGTCGACTGCCCCGTAGCCGCATCCAGATACGTCAACCCAACCGGCTGCACCGGCAGCCCGCCCGAAATCGGCGCCTGCATCAGGTTGGCGTGGAACGGCAGCACGCTGCTGCCGTCCGTGGTGGTCCCCTCAGGAAACACGCAAACAAGATCACCCTGCAGCATCACATCGGTAATGGCATGCAGCACCCGGTGCGCATCCCGCTTGCGCGCCCGTTCGATAAAGATGGTGCCCGTCTGCCCGCACAGCCAGCCGATCACAGGCCAGTCGCGAATCTCCGACTTGGCCACGAAGCGCACGGGCTGCCAGCAGTTGATGACGTAGATGTCCAGCCAGGAGATGTGGTTGGACACCACCATGGCGCCATGCGGGGGCTGCTGCCCGGGCTCCAGTCCCTGCACCTCGACCGTTACGCCGCAGATCCCCAGCAGCCGGCGAGACCAGCGCCGGATATGCCATTGGCGCGACTCGACACCCAGCCACGGAAACAGCAGGGCGCAAGTGATCAGGCCGCGCAGCAGGTGCAGGGCGAGAGTGGTCTTGCGTAGCCAGATCATGCAAACCTCGCCGGCATGCCCGTCCGAGTCGTCTTGCCCGTATCCACTTGGCAAGTCATGGTGCTCAGTGCAGTTCGTAGACGACGTGGCCGCCGACCAGCGTGGTGCGCACGCGGCCACGCATGTCGTAGCCTAGCCACGGCGAGTTCTTGCCCTGGCTCTTGAGCGCGCGCCGCTCCACCTTCCACTCCTGCTCGGGATGGAAGATGCAAATATCGGCCGCGCTGCCGGTGCTCAGCGTTCCAGCCGCCAGGCCCAGCACGCGGGCGGGCTCCGCCGTGATGCGGGCGAGCGCCTTCCCCAGCGGCACCTTGTGCTCCTCGGCCCAGCGCAGCGTCAGCGGCAGCAGCAGTTCCAGCCCAGTGGCGCCGGGCGAGGCTTCGGCGAAGGGCAGCAGCTTTTCGTCGTCGTCCACGGGGGTGTGGTCCGAGCACAGCGCGTCAATGGTGCCATCGGCCAGACCCGCCACGATGGCGTCGCGATCGCGCGCGCTGCGCAGCGGCGGCGAGAAGCGCATCTGCGAGTTGAAGTAGCCGATGTCCATATCGGTCAACGACACGTGGTGGATATTGACGTCGCAGGTGACCTTGAGTCCTTCGCGCTTGGCCTGGCGTACCAGCTCGATGCCGGCGGCCGAGGACAGCCGGCACAGGTGCACGCGCGCGCCGGAGCTGCGCATCAGCTCGAAAATGGTATGCAGGCGCACCGTCTCGGCGATCACCGACATCCCGGACAGCCCCAGGCGCGAAGCCACGGCGCCGCTGGCGGCCACGCCGCCACCGAGGTACGGGTCTTCCGGGCGCAGCCAGACCGTGAAGCCGAAGGTCTGCGCGTACTGCAGGGCGCGCAGCAGCACCTGGGTGTTGCGGATCGGCGCTTCGGCCTGCGAGAAGCCGATGCAGCCGGCCTCGGTCAGCTGCGACATCTCGGTCAGCGTCTCGCCCTTCAAGCCCAGCGTCAGCGCGCCCAGCGGGTAGACGTGCGTCTGGTTGAGCGTGCGGGCGCGGTACTTGAGCATCTCGACCAGGCCGGGCTCGTCCAGCACGGGGTCGGTGTCGGGCGGGCAGACCAGGCTGGTCACGCCGCCGGCGGTGGCTGCCGCCACTTCGGATTCGAGCGTGGCCTTGTACTCGTAGCCGGGCTCGCGCAGCCGCGCGGAGAGGTCAACCAGGCCGGGGCAGACGATCAGCCCGGCCGCGTCGATGGTCTTGTTGGCATGGAAGTCCGCCGGCGCGCTGCCCACGCCGACGATCTTGCCCGCGGCAATGTAGAGGTCTTGCTGCGCATCGACGTTCGCGGCCGGGTCGATCAGGCGGCCGCCCTTGATGTGGATCTTCATCAGAGTTACTCCGAGAAACCCCGAGCTTCAGGCGGGGATGAAAGGAGCGCAACGCGCAAGCATTGCATTCCGGTATTGGATTTCACACATATACATTGTATTGTGTGAGGCGTGAACGTTAAGCGCGCATACCGATTCCGGTTCTACCCCACACCCGAACAGGGAGTAATTCTTGCGCGGACATTTGGGTGCGCGCGATTTGCGTACAACCACATGCTTGAGCTGCGTACCGCTGCATGGCTTGAGCGGCAGGAGCGAGTCGGATATCACGAAACCTCCGCTGCATTGACCGCGCTGAAAAAACAGCCCGAGTTCGCTTGGCTGAACGAGGTTAGCTCCGTGCCGGTGCAGCAGGCGCTGCGCCATCTGCAAACCGCGTTCGCCAACTTTTTCGGCAAGCGTGCGAAGTACCCGACGTTCAAATCGAAGCGCGACAAGCAATCGGCGGAATACACGAGCAGCGCCTTCACGTGGAATGGCAGTGCGCTAAGGTTGGCGAAGATGGGGGAGCCGCTTGCAATACGCTGGTCACGCACCCTGCCCAAGGGTGCCAAGATCACAACGGTCACAGCATCGAAGGACACAGCTGGCCGATACCACATTTCCCTGTTGTGCGATGACCTGATTGCGGCCAAACCTGAGGGCGCCTCAAAGCTCGGAATCGACTTGGGGCTGACCCACTTCGCCATCCTCTCGAATGGCGAGAAAATAGCTGCGCCGAACACATTTCGCAGAAATGAATCCAAACTCTCCAAGTTGCAGCGGAGACTGGCGAAGAAGCAGAAAGGATCAGCTCGCCGCGCCAAGGCGAAGCTGAAAGTCGCAAAACTGCATGCCAAGATTGCAGATGCCCGCGGAGACTTCCTGCACAAACTTTCGACTCGGTTGATAAACGAGAACCAAGTGATAGCCATCGAAAGTCTTGCCATCAGCAACATGCAGAAAAACCGCTCCCTTTCGAAGTCAATTAGCGATGCAAGCTGGTCGGAGTTCGTCAGGCAGCTGGAATACAAAGCGCAGTGGTATGGGCGCACGTTGATTGGCATCGACCGCTGGTATCCGTCTAGCAAGCGATGCAGCGATTGCGGGCATACGGTGGCCAAGATGCCATTAAACGTCCGCACCTGGGTGTGCCCTGCATGCGGCACGGCCCATGACCGTGACATCAATGCTGCACGCAACATTTTGGCCGTCGGACTGGCGGTGTCAGCCCATGGAGAAAGCGTAAGTCCCATGTCTCTTTGAGATGATGTCGGGTTGCATTCCGTGAAGTGGGAATTCCCTCCGAAAGGGTGTGGAGCAGTCAAATCGTGTCGCTTGGCTGTTTTGGCTCGGGCGTTTTGGTATGTAGGCCCAGTTAGTCGCTATTTCCGGCCACGATGCCCATCACGGCCATGCGTACCGCAATGCCGAAGGTCACCTGGTTGAGGATCACGGACTGCGGCCCGTCGGCCACGGCGGAGTCGATCTCCACGCCGCGGTTCATCGGGCCCGGGTGCATCACGATGGCATCGGGCTTGGCCAGCGCCAGGCGCTCGGGCGTGAGGCCATAAGCCTTGAAGTATTCCTGCGCCGAGGGCAACAGCGCGCCACTCATGCGCTCGTTCTGCAGGCGCAGCATGATCACCACGTCCACGCCCTTGAGTCCCTCTTCCATATTGTGGAAGACGCGCACGCCCATCTGCTCGAGCCCCGAGGGCAGCAACGTGCGCGGGCCGATGGCGCGCACTTCGGGCACGCCCAGCGTGGTCAGCGCGTGGATGTCGGAGCGCGCCACGCGGGAGTGCAGGATGTCACCCACGATGGCGACCGTGAGATTGGTGAAATCCTTCTTGTAGTGGCGGATCGTGTACATGTCGAGCAGCCCCTGGGTGGGGTGCGCGTGGCGGCCGTCGCCGGCGTTGATGACATGCACATGGGGCGCGACGTGCTCGGCGATCAGGTAGGGCGCGCCGGAGCTGGCGTGGCGCACCACGAACATGTCGGCCGACATCGCCGACAGGTTGTTGATGGTGTCGAGCAGCGACTCGCCCTTGCTGGTGGACGAGGCGTTGATGTTCAGGTTGAGCACGTCCGCCGACAGCCGCTTGGCGGCAATCTCGAAGGTGGTGCGGGTGCGCGTGGAGTTCTCGAAGAACAGGTTGAACACGCTTTTGCCGCGCAACAGCGGCACCTTCTTCACTTCGCGGTCCGAGTCGGACAGCGAGACAAACTGGCTGGCAGTGTCGAGGATGTGCGCGACCATCTCGCGCGACAAGCCCTCGATCGAAAGCAGGTGCTTGAGCTCGCCGTTCTTGGTCAGTTGCGGGTTGCGGAACGTCTTGATCATGGCAGGTAGAAAGGGCCGGGCGGTGGCGTTGACTGGTCTGGGCAGGTTTGGATCGTGCTGGCCGGCGGGCCCTTGTGGGCGCGCTGGCAGTTGGGCTGGGCAGGCTTAGTTGCCGGTGGCCTCGTTGGCGAAGGCAAAGCGCATGTCGGAGCCGGTGCCCTCAAACGACAGCACCAGCGTGGTGCCGGGCGGCAGCTCCACGTGCGCGGCGGCAATGTCGGCAGCCGCCGGCAGTTCGCGGCCACCGCGATCGACCAGCACGGCCAGCGCCACGCGGGCCGGGCGGCCATAGTCGAACAGCTCGTTGACGGCGGCGCGGATGGTGCGCCCGGTGGCCAGCACATCGTCGATCAGCAGGATCTTGCGGTCTTGCACGTCAAACGGCAGCGTGGTCGGCTGGGCCTGGCTGTGCAGGCCCTTCTTGGCATAGTCGTCGCGGTGGAAAGCAACGTTGATGACCCCATGCGCCGCAAGTTGCAGGTCGGCAGCGAGCCGCTCGGCAATCCAGGCGCCGCCGGAATAGATGCCGGCGACCGACCATTGCGCGCGTTCGGCTTCAGGCAGCGCAGCCTGCACCTGGTCACGCAGCGTACGGTAGAGCGCCTCGGCGTCGAGAGAGGAAGTCTGGGTCATAGCGGATGCTGGTCGAAGTACTGTTGCAGGATGATGCTGGCGGCCTCGGCGTCAAGCGCGCCCTTGCGGGCGCCGGCCATCTCGGCGGCGATCGACGTGTAGCTTTCGTCCACCCAGGCCACCGGCAGGCCGAAGCGGCCGTTCAACTGGTTGCCAAAGCGGCGTGCGAGCCGCATCGACGGCTGCTGGGTGCCGTCCGGATTGGTGGGCATGCCCACCACCAGTTGCACCGGCGCCCATTCATCGATGAGCGCGGTCACCGCCTCGAAGCGGCCTTCCACGGTGATATTGGGGATGATGACGAGCGCACGGGCCTCGCGCGTGACAAAGTTGCCAAGCGCAACGCCGATCTTCTTTTCGCCGTAATCGAAGGCCAGGACGGTGCCGTCGGTGGGCAACTGGCGCGGCGCTGGCGTCGCTCCGTCCTCAGGCATGCCCAGCCTCGCCCGAGAGCATGGTGAAGTCGATGCCCAACAGGCGTATGGCGGCGGCAAAGCGTTCCTCGGGAGGCACGCTGAAGATGATTTCGGGATCGGCCTGGACGGTCAGCCAGCCATTGCGGCTGAGTTCTTCCTCAAGCTGCCCCGCGCCCCAGCCGGCATAGCCGAGCGTGAGCAGGAAGCGCTGCGGGCCGCTGCCGTTGGCCACGGCCTCCAGCACGTCCTTGGAGGTGGTCATCTCGAGTCCGCCGGGCACGGCCAGCGACGAGACATAGATGCCAACCGGATCATGCAGCACGAAACCGCGCTCGGTCTGCACCGGCCCGCCGAAATAGACAGGCTGCTGCGCCACCGGCTGGATCTCCAGCTTGAGGTCGATCTTGTCGAACAGGGTGGCCATATCGATGTCGATAGGCCGATTGATCACCAGGCCCAGCGCGCCGCGGTCGTTGTGCTCGCACAAGTAGACAACGGAACCCGAAAAAGTCGGGTCTGCCATGCCGGGCATGGCAATCAGGAACTGATTGGTGAGATTGATTGGGGCTTCCAGCGTCGCCATTCCTGCATTTTATCAAATCGTTGCCATCCGTCCGGAAAAGATTCACGGATGCCGCACTGCAGCATCCCGGCGCTTGCCCGGTGCGCTTGCTTGCTGGCCTCTTTGCCAGCTTCTTTGCTCGCTTGCTGCCGCCTGCTTATTCCTTGCGCGTCAGGGCGACCAGGTCTTCGGGCGTGAGCCAGCGCCAGTCTCCCAGCGCCAGGGTCGGCTCCAGCACCAGCCCGCCGATGGCGCTGCGGTGCAGGGCTTCCACATGGTTGCCCGCGGCTGCCACCATGCGCTTGACCTGGTGGTACTTGCCCTCGGTCAGGCTGAGGCGCAGGCTGCGCTCGCCGGTGGCCTCACAAGCGGCCGCCGCGATCGGGGCCGGCTCGTCCTCCAGCTGCACGCCCGCCACCAGGGCGTCGACCTGCGCTTGGTTGACCGGCTCGGCGGTCGTCACTTCGTAGACCTTGGGCACCTTCTTCTTGGGCGAGGTCTGGGCGTGGATGAACTGGCCATCGTCCGAGAGCAGCAGCAGGCCGGTGGTGTCCTGGTCCAGCCGCCCGACCGCCTGCACCTCGCGCTGGCGCAGCGGCACCGGCAGCAGGTTGTACACGCTGGGATGGTGGCGCGGGCGCTGCGAGCACTCGTAGCCCACCGGCTTGTTCAGGAGGATGTAGGCCTTGGTGTGGCCGATCCATTCCTCGCCGTCCACGGTCAGGCGCAGGCCGTCGACCTCGAACCTGGCGCCCGGATCCTCGCACAGGGTGCCGTCGACCTCCACCAGGCCGGCCCCGATCAGGTCGCCGCAATAGCGGCGGGTGCCGAAGCCTTGGGATTGGAGAATGCGGTCGAGTGTCATGGCCATGGCTTGATTCTTGATATCTAGATTACTGGATTGCTGGAATACGGGTTGGCTTGTGCGGCGCTGCGGGCAACGCTGGCCGCCATGCGGGGCCAGCCAGCGCGCGCGGCGCATGCCTGACGCTATGGTAGGGTAACAGGCTTCGTCAGCCCAACTTCCGGAGCGCCCGATCTTGCCCCCATCCCGCGCCGATGCCCGCCAGCCCTATCGGATCGACCGGCAGTTCGAGCGCGGCCTGGTCTGGTTCCGGCGCGACCTGCGCGCCGACGATCACGCGGCGCTGCATTATGCCCTCAAGCACTGCCGCCAGGTATGGTGCGTCTTCGTATTCGACCGCGAGATCCTGGATCCGCTGCTGGCGCGGGGCCTGGCGGCCGACCGCCGGGTGGAGTTCATCCTGGCCTCGCTGGCTCCGCTGGACGAAGCGCTGCGCGCGGCCGGCGGCGGCCTGATCGTGCTGCATGGCCATGCGCGCGCATCTCTTCCCGAGCTGGCCGCCGAGCTCGGCGCCACCGCCGTGTTCGCCAACCACGACTACGAGCCCGCCGCAATGGCCCGCGACGCCGAGGTGAGGCGAGCGCTGGCGGACCAGTCCTGCGCCTTCTTCAGCTTCAAGGACCAGGTGATTTTTGAGCGGGACGAGATCCTGACCGGCCAGGGCAAGCCCTTCTCGGTCTTCACCCCCTACAAGAACGCCTGGCTCAAGGCCCTGCTCCCGTTCGACCTCACGCCCTACCCGGTCGAGCCCTATCTCAGGTCGCTGGCCGCACCACCCAAGGCTTACGTGCGCCCGCTGCCCACGCTGGAGGCACTGGGCTTCGTCCCCTCCAACCTGGCCGAGATCGCCATGCCCGCCGGCAGCGCCGGCGCCCACGCGCTGTTCGACGAGTTCTGCGACCGCATGGGCGACTACACGCGCCGGCGCGACTTCCCCGCCCTGCGCGGCCCGAGCTACCTGTCGGTACACCTGCGCTTCGGCACCCTGTCGATCCGCACGCTAGCCCGCACCGCCCACGCCGCCACGCTGCGCGGCGGCGCGGACAGCGCCGGCGCCGCCACCTGGCTGTCGGAACTGATCTGGCGCGATTTCTACTTCATGATCCTGCACCACCACCCCCGGGTCGCCGAAGGGCATGCCTTCCACCCCGCCTACGATGCCATCCGCTGGATCGACGCGACACCGGCGAGCGCTACTTCCAGGCCTGGTGCGACGCCAGGACCGGCTACCCGCTGGTGGATGCCGCCATGCTGCAGATCCGGCAAAGCGGCTACATGCACAACCGGCTGCGCATGGTGGTAGCGAGCTTCCTGGTGAAGGATCTCGGCGTGGACTGGCGGCGCGGCGAGCAGTACTTCACCGACCAGCTCAACGACTTCGACTTCTCCGCCAACAATGGCGGCTGGCAGTGGGCAGCCTCCACTGGCTGCGACGCGCAGCCCTACTTCCGGATCTTCAATCCGACCACGCAGTCGGAGAAATTCGACCCGCAGGGGCGCTTCATCCGCAAGTACCTGCCGCAACTCGCGCGCTTGCCGGACAAGTACATACATGCACCATGGACAGCCTCAGAGGACGTGTTACTAGCATCCGGGGTCAAGCTAGGCGAAAACTATCCGCGACCGATCGTCCAGCATAATGTCGCGCGCAAGGAGACGCTGGCGCGGTATGCCTCGGTGGTGGAGAAGGCAAACCAGCGGCAACTGAACGAAGCCCACGGATAGGCCAGCGCAGCCGCCATGACGACGGCTGTCTCTCCCTCTCCCTTCAGTGGGCGAGGGAAGCAAAACCCTCAAGCCGCCAAAATCGCGCTCTCCCGATAATGCCGCTGCGCCTCCTCCGGCCTCTCAGTCTCCTCAAACATCTTGGCCAGCGCCAGATGCGCCCGAACCCGCAGCCTGCGCTGCGAATCCACATCCGCATACCTCAACGCCCGCTCGAAACTAGACTGCGCCTTGCCCCATAGCTTCTCGCCAAGGCAAAGCACACCCAGCGCAAAGTACAGGTCCGCATCGACCGGATGCTGCGTCAGCCATTTCTCGGCCTGCTGGATCTGCGGCAGCGCTCGTCCAGGCTCGGCGCATTCGGCATAGCGCAAGACCAGCCGGCTGTCCCAGTTCACCTTGAGTGCCTCTTCCACGATCTTGCGGGCCTCCTCCTGCCGGCCGAGCGCCGCGAAGTAGCGCGCTGCGGGCTCGGCAATGCGGGCCGCGCGCCGTTCGTCGGTCGAGAGCGAGCGCCAGAAATCATGCAGCGCATCGATGTCGTTCCGGCGTTCTTCAAGCAGGGCCTCGCAGGCCAGCTGCTTGAGGCGCAGCGCCAGCACAGGATGCAGGGCGTTGCGCTTTTCCAGCGAACGCGCCAGGCGCAGGACTTCGGTCCAGTTCTTCAGGTGCTGGTGGGCACGCAGCGCGATGCGCTGCACATGGATCTGGCGCGCGCCCTGAGCCTGCAACTGCGCGATGGTCTCCAGCGCGCCTTCGGCGTCGCGGGCGTCGACCAGCAACTCGGCCATCGACACCAGCCGGGCCTGCTCGCGCTCGGGATCGGTCACCTGCGCCATCCAGGCGTCGCGCCGCTCGGTTTCCTGCATGCGGTGCGCCGCGCGGGCACCGATCAGCGCCGCGGTCTGGGCTTGCTCGGGCCAGGCCTGGGCCTCGCGCGCGGTGCGCTCGGCACGGGCAAAGCGGCCGGCGAACAGGTTCTCGATGGACTCGCGCAAGGCCGCCTGCGCGCGGCTCATGCGGCTGCGCTCACGGTAAGCCGCAGCGCGCGCCGGCATCTCGGACAGATGGCGCATGGTGCTGAGGATGGTCCAGACCACGAAGAACGCCAGCAACAGCAGGGCCAGCCCGAGGTTCAGCGACAGCTCGACCCGGTAAGGCGGGTAGAACAGGACCAGGTTGCTCTGGTTGAATTGCGTGAACAGCGCGAGCCCGACCGCGCCACCGAACAGGATAGCTACCCAGAAAAGAAGCCGCATGTGCTACTCCTTCTTGAGCGCTTGCAGCGCGCCGAGGCTTTCCGCCATGGTGGGCAACTGCACCGTCACCGCGCCTGCCTGGGCCTGCTTGAGCAGGGTCAGCACGGCCTGCACGCGGCGCGACTTGGTGTCGCAATAGCGCCCGATCATGGCTTGCGCGGCCGCCAGGTCATTGCGGAACACCGGCTCGTTGCGCGACAGCAGCGCCAGGCGCGCATTGAGCAGGCGCAGCTTGACGTTCTCGCGCAGGAACCAGCCCTGGTCGCCGGTCAGCAGCAGAGCCTGGGCATCGTCCACGCGGCGGATGCGGATGACTTGCGTCAGCTCGTCGCGCACACTGCCCCACAGGCGGCCAAACCAGTTGCCGATCGCGTTGCCGGCCGGCACTGCCTCTTCCTTGGCGGCATTCCTGCCGGCCTTGGCGCCGGCTGGCTTGGCGGGCTTGTCGACGGCCTCGGCCATCGCGTCCGTCTTGCGCGCATCGGCTTCACTGCGCTCGAGCATGCGCTCGCTCGACAGCAGCGGCAGCGTATCGATCTGGTTGATGGCTTCGTCGAGCTTGATGGCGGCACCGGTCAGGTCCGTATCCGGCACGGCCTTCATGCGCGCCACGTCGCGCGCAATGGCCCGGCGCAGCAGGTTGTATTGCGGCTTGTCGGTGCGCGCGAGGCGGGTGTCGGCGCTTTGCAGCGCGGCCAGCGCCACCTGCACGTTGCCCGTCAGCTGGAGTTGCTGGCCGGCGTTGGTGAGCAGTTGCTGGATCTCAGCGATCTCCCAGTCGTCGCGGTTGCGCATCAGGTCCTGGTAGACCTGCTCCAGCGCGGATTGCTTGTCGCGCGCCTCGCCCACCTGGCCGTCCAGCGCGCCGACCTTGGCCTGCAGTTCCTTGACGGTGTCCTGCGCATTGCGCGAGAGCACCCGGGTTTCCTGCACCAGCGCATCGTTGCTCTGCTGGCGCCGCGCCAGCTCCTGGGTCAGGTGGTCCACGTGCTGCTGCAGCCACCAGAAGCCGCCGCCTATGGCGAGGACCAGCAGGAACAGCAGCAACCACCACGGATTGACGCGGGGCGCGCCGCGCACGGGCAGCGGGGCGCCAGCCGCGGGAGGCGGGCTGGAGGCGGGAGGAGCGGTATTGTCTTGCGTCACGCGATCGACCTTCGTTGACGTTGCGGGCGGTGGGTTGACTTGTGGTGCTGCCGGGGGCGGCGGCACCGTGGCGACCGGGGCAGGCACAGGCACGGGCGCGGCGGCAGCCGGCGGCGCCGCGACAGGCATCGGCGCCGGCGGGCCGGCATGCGCCTGCGCCCACTGGCGGCAAGCCGCCAGCAGGCCTTCGTCTCCGGGTGCCGCGCGCAGCAGGTGCGAGAACCCGAGGGCCAAGGCCTGTTCGGCGATTCTCGCATGGGGCGCGATGCACTGCACCTGGCGCAGGCAGGCAAGCTCTTGCGGGCTCAGGGCCTGGCGCGCCATCTCATCGAGATTGCGCACGGCTTCGGAACTGGTCAGCAGCCAGGCCTGCGGCGCCGCGCCCGGCTTGAGAGCGTCGCGCACGGCTTGCCATTGCATGCTGCCGGGCGTGGGGACCGAGCGCTGGTAGGCCTCGACCGCCTGCACCTCGGCGCCGGCGGCGCGCAGGCGCTCGGCCAGCCAGTCTCGCCCGCCGTTGCCACGGATGATCAGGACCTGGCGGCCGTCGAGCGCGCCGGCGTCAAGCTGGGCTTCGAGCTGTTGCCACAGGGCCTCGGAATCGAAGCGCGCGGCGGCGCCATCGCCACCGTTGGCGGCATCGCCGTTGTCTGCCTCATGGCCGGTCGTACAACCGGCCGGGGCGATCACGCGGTAGTTGGGCGCGGCAATCCCGCGCTCGGCCAGCGCAGCCACGCTGGCGGGGCCAACCACGGCTACCGCTACGGATGCCGGCCACTGCGGCGCGGGCTTGTCCTGCACCTGGGCCAGTGCGTCGAGCGCGAAGGCCACGGCATTGGGACTGACGAAGACCACCAGCGCGAAGTCCGGCAGTTGCGCCAGCGCCGCGCGCAAGGGGGCATCGTCGGCCACGGGGCCGATTGCCAGCAGGGGAAAGCCAAGCACGTCCAGGCCGGCGGCCGACAGGGCCTCGGTAAGTTGCCGGGACTGCCCGGCGGGTCGTGTTACAACGACGGTCGGGCGGGGCATGGGCCAGTCTCAGGCAGGGGCTTGATGGGACGCCGGATCCACCAGCGCCGCGAGAATGTCGGCCGCGCCCTGCCCCAACAGGTCCTGGGCAACGGCCTTGCCAAGCGCTTCGGCCTGGCTGGATGCATCGGCGCCTTCCACCACGGCGGCAGACTGGGCCCGCACGCAGCGGCTGCCATCGGGCAGCGCCACGAAGGCATCGATGTGCAGTTGCGTGCCGTCCCAACGGGCATGTGCGGCAAGCGGTACCTGGCACGAACCGCCCAGCATGCGCGACACGGCGCGCTCGGCAGTCACGGCCAGCGCGCTGGGCGCATGGTTCAGCGGCGCCAGCCACGCGGCCAGTTCGGGCCGGCCGGACGGAATCTCGATGCCCAGCGCGCCCTGGCCGGCTGCCGGCAGCGAGCTGACGGGATCCAGCACGGCACGGATACGATCAGCCAGGCCCAGGCGCTTGAGCCCGGCGGCGGCCAGGATGATGGCGCCGTAGTCGCCACGATCGAGCTTGGCCAGGCGGGTATCTAGGTTGCCGCGCAGCGGCTGGATCACCAGGTGGGGGTAGCGGGTACGCAGCGCGGCCTCCCGCCGCAGGCTGGAGGTGCCGACCACGGTCCCGGCGGGCATTTCGTCCAGCGAGGCGAAGCGGCTTGAGACCAGCGCATCGCGCGGGTCCTCGCGCTCCATGATGGCGGTCAGGGCAAACCCTTCAGGTAACTCCATCGGCACATCCTTGAGGGAATGCACGGCGAGGTCGGCGCGGCCTTCGGCCATCGCGATCTCAAGCTCCTTGACGAAGAGGCCCTTGCCGCCGACCTTGGACAAAGTACGGTCTAGAATCTGATCTCCGCGCGTCGTCATTCCGAGAATGGACACATCGCACGCGGGATAGTATTGTTGCAATGCAGCACGCACATGCTCGGCCTGCCACATAGCCAAACGGCTTTCACGGGAGGCGATGACTAGCTTGCGCGGCGCAGCGCCGGAGGAAGACGGGGAGACGGATGCTTGCATCCGCCAATGTTAGCACGCACCCCAAGCCGCTCCGGGCCAATAGACAACACACAATAGATAAAGAAACGACAGGAGATTGCATGACGCAGCAAGCTGCGCGCCCCGCCGGCCGGCGCAAGCCAACCGCCAGCCGGGCAGACGCCCCCGACACCGCAATGGCTTCCGCCTCGATTCCCGCGACCGCCCCATCCGCCAAGACCACCCGCACCAGGCGCGCCGCCGCGGCGAAGCCTGAAGCGGCGCCCGCCGCGACCCCGGCCAGCGCCCCGGCCCGCCGCGCCAGCGACAAGGACGTGCCCCTGCGCGAAGACATCCGCTTCCTGGGCCGGCTGCTGGGCGACTGCGTGAGGGAGCAGGAAGGCGAAGCCGCCTTCGAAGTGGTCGAGACCATCCGCCAGACCGCGGTGCGTTTCCGCCGCGAGAACGACCGTGCTGCCGGGGCCGAGCTGGATCGCCTGCTCAAGCGCCTGTCGCGCGACCAGACCAACTCGGTGGTGCGCGCCTTCAGCTACTTCTCGCACCTGGCCAATATTGCCGAGGACCAGCACCACAACCGCCGCCGGCGCGTGCACGCGCTGGCCGGCTCGCCGCCGCAGCCGGGCAGCCTGGCGCACGCGCTGCAGGCCATCGACGCGGCCGGCGTGACCGGCAAGACCTTGCGCAAGTTCTTCGACGAAGCGCTGATCGTGCCGGTGCTCACCGCCCACCCGACCGAAGTCCAGCGCAAGAGCATTCTCGACGCCGAGCGCGAGATCGCCCGCCTGCTGGCCGAGCGCGACCTGCCGATGACGGCGCGCGAGCGCGATCACAACACCGCGCTGCTGCGCGCCCGTGTCACCACGCTGTGGCAGACCCGCATGCTGCGCAATACGCGGCTGATGGTGGTCGACGAGATCGAGAACGCGCTGTCCTACTACCGTACCTGCTTCCTGCGCGGCATCCCGCTGCTGATGAGCGAGTTGGAGGAAGACATCGCCGCGGTGTTCCCCACCACCCGCAAGAGCAAGTCCGCGCCGGCCGCGCAGACCCAGCTCGCGCCCTTCTTCCAGATGGGCTCGTGGATCGGCGGCGACCGCGACGGCAATCCCAACGTCACCGCCGACACGCTGGAACAGGCCGCGAGCAAGCAGTCGTCGCTGATCCTGGAGTGGTACCTGGACGAGGTGCACGCGCTCGGCGCCGAGCTCTCGATGTCGAGCCTGATGGTGGAAGCCAGCCCGGAACTGCTGGCGCTGGCCGAAGCCTCACCCGACCATTCCGAGCACCGCGCCGACGAGCCCTACCGCCGCGCCCTGATCGGCATCTACGCGCGCCTGGCGGCAACCTGCCTGGCCGTGACCGGCCAGGCCGCGCCGCGCCACCCGGTGGCCAACGCCGCGCCGTACGCCGATGCGCAATCCTTCGGCGCCGACGTGCAGGTGGTCATCGACTCGCTGCGCGCCCACCACGGCGAGGCGCTCGCGCGCACCCGCATCGACGCGCTGGCCAAGGCCATCGCCGTGTTCGGCTTCCACCTGGCCTCGATCGACATGCGCCAGGTCTCCGACGTACACGAAGCGGTGATCGCCGAGCTCTTTGCCGCCGCCGGCGTGGAGGCCAACTACGCGGCCCTGCCGGAAGCCCGCAAGCTGGAACTGCTGCTGGCCGAGTTGCGCCAGCCGCGCCTGCTGACCCTGCCGTGGCATATCTACTCCGAGCAAACCCGCAGCGAACTGGCCATCCTGAACATGGCGCGCGAGCTGCGCGCCCGCTATGGCTCGCGCGTGGCCCGCAATTACATCATCTCGCACACCGAGACGCTCTCCGACCTGGTCGAGGTGATGCTGCTGCAAAAGGAGGCCGGCATGCTGCGCGGCACGCTGGGCAGCAAGTCGGACCCGGCACGCCCGGAACTGATGGTGATCCCGCTGTTCGAGACCATCGAGGATCTGCGCAACGCCGCCGGCATCATGCAATCGCTGCTGGAGCTGCCGGGCTTCGCCTCGGTGATCGCCCACCACGGCGGCGAGCAAGAAGTGATGCTGGGCTACTCCGACTCCAACAAGGACGGCGGCTTCCTTACCTCCAACTGGGAGCTGTACAAGGCTGAACTGGCGCTGGTGCAGGTGTTCGAGGCGCGCCGCGTGAAGCTGCGCCTGTTCCACGGCCGCGGCGGCACGGTTGGCCGCGGCGGCGGCCCGACCTACCAGGCCATCCTGTCGCAGCCGCCGGGCACGGTCAACGGCCAGATCCGCCTGACCGAGCAGGGCGAAATCATCAACAGCAAGTTCGCCAACGCCGAGATCGGCCGGCGCAACCTGGAAACGGTGATCGCCGCCACGCTGGAAGCCTCGCTGCTGCCGACGCAGAACGCGCCGAAGGACCTGGAGACGTTCGAGGGCATGATGCAGCAGCTCTCGGATCGCGCGTTCACCTCGTATCGTCACCTGGTGTACGACACGCCTGGCTTCAAGGATTACTTCTTCGCCACCACGCCGATCACCGAAATCGCCGACCTCAACCTGGGTTCGCGCCCGGCCTCGCGCAAGCTGATGGACAAGAAGCAGCGCCGCATCGAAGACCTGCGCGCGATTCCCTGGGGCTTTTCCTGGGGCCAGTGCCGCCTGCTGCTGCCGGGCTGGTACGGCTTTGGCAGCGCGGTCAAGGCGCTGCTGGACGAGGCGCAGGACGAAAAGTCGCACAAGGCGGCCGTGGCCACGCTGCGCCGCATGGTCAAGACCTGGCCGTTCTTTTCCACGCTGCTATCCAATATGGACATGGTGCTGGCCAAGACCGACCTCGCCGTGGCCTCGCGCTACGCGCAGTTGTGCGAAGACGCCGCGTTGCGCAAGACGGTGTTCGCGCGGATCAGCGCCGAGTGGCACCTGACGTGCGAGATGCTGGCCCTGATCACCGGCCGCCAGGAACGCCTCGCCGACAACCCGCTGCTGGCGCGTTCCATCAAGAACCGCTTCGCCTACCTGGATCCGCTCAACCACTTGCAGGTGGAATTGCTCAAGCGCTACCGCTCGGGCAAGGATGGCGACGATATCCGCGTGCGGCGTGGCATCCACCTGACCATCAACGGGGTGGCTGCAGGCTTGCGCAACAGCGGCTGACGCTGGCAGTGCAAAAAATCCGCCATGGTGGCTGGCACCATGGCGGGAGAACCCGCCCGGCCGGTGGGCCGGACGGCGCAGAGCGTTGCTCGCTAACTGTCCATATCGGCCGGCCCGGCGGAAACGGTAGTCATGCCGGGTATCCGGCTTCAGCCCACGAACGCACCCGGCACCGGGTCTTCGCCGAGGACCGAGAGCAGGATGGCCCAATGCATCGCCTCATCTCCCAAGATGCTGCCAGCCGCCTTGGTCAACTCGCGGTTATGGAAATTCGGCAACACGCCCAGGTAGGCCGCGGTGGCCCCTTTCTCCAGCCCCGCGGCAAAGCGCAGCACATCGGCCTGCGTCTTGAGCTGGTCGGTCGGGAAGCTGTACTCGGCCGGCTTCTTCGCCATGACCGGACTGCCGCCCAGCTTGGACACCGTGCCCGCCAACACTTGCGCGTGCGCCTTGTGATGCGTCTGGAACTTGACCGCGGTATCCAGCACCGGCTTTTGCAGCAGGCCGCTTTCCGCGCCCACCTGATAAGCCGCGATGGCCTGGTACTCCAGCCCTAGGGCCACGTTGAGAATCGCGATGTCGTCCTTAGTGCTGCCGGACTGGACCTGCGCCCAGGCGGGCATCGACTCGCCCAGGCTCATCACCGCCAGCGATCCCAGCGCGAATAGCCCGGGGACTTTGAGCAGGCCGCGCCGGCGCGCGTCCGGTGCAACAAGGATGCGGCTGTTCGTGTCCTCGACGGCCTGACGCTCCGTCTGCGCGGGCCTCGACTGCATGCGTTCCATGGTGTTCTCCTGTAGTGAGGTAGATGGCGCCTTGCCGGGACTGCACGGGGCTGCGTTGGGCTGCAGCGCGGCGGCAATGGCGGCGCCTGTCCCATCTACGCGCCGGTCTGCCGATCGGATGCAGCGAACAGCGTGATGCCGCACGCATGCCAGGCCCAAGCCATGCCTATAATCCGGACACGTCACTTGCCTCTATTGCCTCTGCCTACCACGGATCCGCAACGGTGCCCTCCTCCGCCGACTCTTCCTTTGCCCCCAGGCCGGCCGACGCCGACCGGCTAGCGGCGTTGCTTCAGGGCGCGGCAATGGGCGACCGGCAGGCCTTGCGCCAGCTCTATGATCAAACCGCGACGAAACTGTTTGGGCTCGCGCTGCGTATCACCAACAGGCACGATTGGGCGGAGGATGTGGTGCAAGAGAGTTTCGTCAGCATCTGGCATCACGCCGGCGATTACCGGCCGCACCTGGCGGCCCCGATGACCTGGATGACCGCCATCGTGCGCAACCGGGCGCTGGACTGCCTGCGCCGGCAGGCGGCCGCGCGTGCCAGCCAGACGGTGGAACTGGACGACACACTCGGCGAGTGGCTGGCCGACGACGCGGCCGGCCCGGCGGAACTGGCGCTGGCCAGCCAGGAGGCGCGGGCGCTGAACCAGTGCCTGCAGCGGCTTGAGCAACCGCAGCGGCAAGCGATCTCGCTGGCTTACCTGAAGGACATGAGCCATAGCGAGTTGTCCGAGCAATTGCAGGTGCCGCTCGGCACCATCAAGTCATGGATACGGCGCGGGCTGGAACGCCTGCGCACGTGCCTGGAAAGCCTGTCATGAACCTCGGCCGCCACCCCGACCTGATCGACCGCCTCGCCGCGCAATACGCGCTGGGCGTGTTGCGCGGGGGCGCGCGCCGCCGGCTGGAGACGCTGGCGCGCGAGGAACCCGCGATCCGCGCCGCCATCAGCCACTGGCAGGCCCGGCTGGCCGGCCTTGCCGAGCTCCAGCCCGCCTCGGCGCCGGTGGAAAAGGTGTGGTGCGGCATCGAGCAGCGGCTGGGCTGGCAGGCCATGGATAAGGCAAACGCCGCCGGCACTACCGGCGCGGCACCCGCGGGCTGGTGGCAACGCTTGTGGGCTGCCCCCGGCTTCTGGCGCGGCGCCACCATGGCAACAGCGGTGCTGGCAGCCGTCGCGATCGGCCTGAACGTGCGGATGGCCCGCCAGCTGGACACAGCCCCACTGGTCAACGCAGTGGCGGTGCTCAACGACGATCATGCCCAGGCCGCCGTGCTTGTGACGTGGGATGCACGCTCGCAGGCACTCACGCTGCGTCGCCTGGATCACTTGCCGCTGAACGACGCGCAGGCGCTGCAGCTTTGGGCGCTGCCGGCCGGCGGCAAGCCGCAGTCGCTGGGCGTGATCGGGCACCAGCGCCACTTGCGCCTGGCGGTTGCCCAGACTCTGGGCAAGGTGCCGGCACTGGCGATCAGCGTGGAGCCGCGCGGTGGCTCGCCCGATCCCAACGGCCCCACGGGGCCAGTGGTATTCAAGGGCCAGGTCATCGACAACACCTTATAGGCAAGGCTGGGAGGCCCGCCGACGCCCGCTAGCGTCTGCGAGGCGCCCGGCAGCGATATAATTGCAGTTTCCCCGATTTTTCTCGTTCGCCCCGCGGCCTGCCGCCGGCTTGCGAGCTAACCCAGCCTTACCGCCCATGACCTCCCAACTTGCCAAGAAAGGCGAAGCCTGGTCCGCCCGCTTCTCCGAACCGATGTCCGACCTGGTGAAGCGCTACACCGCTTCGGTGTTCTTCGACAAGCGCCTGGCTCTCTTCGACATCCAGGGTTCGCTGGCGCACGCCGCCATGCTGGCCAAGCAGGGAATCATCGCCGAGGCCGACCGCGCCGAGATCGAGCGCGGCATGACGCAGATCCGTGGCGAGATCGAGGCCGGCGGCTTCGAGTGGAAGCTCGACCTGGAAGATGTCCACCTGAATATCGAAGCACGCCTGACCGCGCTGGTCGGCGACGCCGGCAAGCGCCTGCACACCGGCCGCTCGCGCAACGACCAGGTCGCGACAGATATCCGCCTGTGGCTGCGCAGCGAGATCGACACCATCATCGGCCTGCTGGGCGCGCTGCGTGGCGCGCTGCTGGATCTGGCCGAGAAGAATGCCGATACCATCCTGCCGGGCTTCACCCACCTGCAGGTGGCACAGCCGGTCACCTTCGGCCATCACCTGCTGGCCTACGTGGAAATGTTCACGCGCGACGCCGAGCGCATGGCCGACTGCCGCCGCCGCGTCAACCGCCTGCCGCTGGGCGCCGCCGCGCTCGCCGGCACCAGCTACCCGATCGATCGTGAGTTCGTGGCGCAGCAGCTGGGCTTCGATGGCGTATGCCGCAACTCGCTGGACGCCGTCTCCGACCGCGACTTCGCCATCGAGTTCTGCGCCGCCGCCGCGCTGGTGATGACCCACATCTCGCGCTTCTCCGAGGAACTGGTGATCTGGATGAGCCCGCGCGTGGGCTTCATCGACATCGCCGACCGCTTCTGCACCGGCAGCTCGATCATGCCGCAGAAGAAGAACCCCGACGTGCCCGAGCTGGCGCGCGGCAAGACCGGCCGCGTCAACGGCCACCTGATCGGCCTGCTGACCCTGATGAAGGGCCAGCCGCTGGCCTACAACAAGGACAACCAGGAAGACAAGGAGCCGCTGTTCGACACGGTCGACACCGTGGCCGACACGCTGCGCATCTTCGCCGACATGGTGCCGGGCATTTCGGTCAAGCCGGATGCCATGCGTGCCGCCGCGCTGCAAGGCTATGCCACCGCCACCGACCTGGCCGATTACCTGGTCAAGCACGGCCTGCCCTTCCGCGATGCCCACGAAGCCGTGGCCCACGCGGTGCGCGCCTGCGACGACCGCCGCTGCGACCTGGCCGACCTCACCGTGGCCGAGCTGCGTGAAGTCACCGGCCTGGGCGACAAGGCCGCGCTGATCGGCGACGACGTGCACGCGGTGCTGACGCTGGAAGGCTCGGTCGCGGCACGCAACCATATCGGCGGCACCGCGCCGGCGCAGGTTCGCGCGGCCATTGCTGCGGCGCGCGCCACGCTTTAAACGCAAGCTGCGGATTAAATGCAGCGCAGCATGCCGATGTAAGTATGAATACTCCCGCCGCTAAAGCCTTCGGCTTGTAGCAGGGGTTTCCGGGTTCGGCGACTCATGCACCGTGCGGTTGCCCGCCCGGTGTCTTACTCGAGTCTCCCTCGGCGTAGAGGTCCCTTCGGACCCCGGTTCGGAGCATCCCGCCCCTACCTTGTTTCTGAGGCGCATCGTCTTCTTCTTGCCCTTGGCCGAGAACTCGCCCGACCGGACCAGTGCCACGCCACGATCGCGAATCACCTCGCTCGCATTGTGGTCGGCGTTGGCACGGAAGTCGCAGCGTTGACAGACAAACGCAGCCTGCGATGGCCGGTTGTCCGGGTGGGTGTGGCCGCACCGGCTACACTCCTGCGAACTGTGATGCGGCGGCACGGTGACGACGAGCTTGTTTCGTCGCAGCGCCTTGTATTGTGCGAGCGTGAGCGTCCTGCCCCAGGCGCTCGCCAGAATTTTGCTGTTGAGTCCCGCCTTGGCGCGAGCCTGGTTCTTGAGCCACTTGCCCGACTCGTCCCGCTTGGCCTTTGGCCGTGCGCTCATCGCCTTGACGCGCAGATTTTCGAACACCACCAGCCGCGTTTCCTCGCCTGTTACCAGGCGGTAACTGGTCTGATGCGCGAAGTCCTGCCGCACGTTCTTGGCATAGTGTTGGCACCGCGCGGCGCGGTACTTGGCCTTGCGCCATCCCGATGAGCCTTTGGTCCGGCGCGCCATCCGGCGCTGCCACCGCTGGCGGGCGCGCTCCTTCTTTTCCATCCGTTGCTGCTGGGCGCGGCTCAGGGCGGCTGTCTGCCCGGTGCTAGCGTACACGGGCACCGTAATGCCACGATCCACGCCTACCGCCGCAGCGCGCAGATCGGCTTCGGACCAGGTCGCCAGCTCCGCTGCGATCTCTTCCTGCGTCACCGCCGGCAGCCCATCGTCGACGCTGAAGGCGACGTACCATCGCCCGGCGTCGACGGTCAGCGTAATGCTAGCCGGCATCGTGTGAGGCCGGTGAGCGGTATAGGGGATGCCGCCCACCGGGAACTTGCCCTTGCCGACGTGCAGGCGATAGCGTGTCTCGCCGGTCGGCGTGTCGGCAATCGGTTGGAACGAGAATAACTCGCTCGTGAGCCAGATCGATTGTGGGCCGCTCCTGCGCTGAATCGTTGGACGTCCACCCAGCTTCTGGAAGAACCGGCTGTATGCCTGCTTCCAGCGTACCGCGCCATTGCGCAGCACCTGTGATGGGACTTCGGACAGCCAGGGCGTTAGCTCCGCGTTCTTGTAACGCGCGTATTCCTGGTCAATCGGAGGATGTTGCCCCGCCAAGGCCAACGTCTTGCGCTGGAATGACCGGTAATATCGATCCTCACCAACTTTCGCGTTGTAGATGAAGCGCTGGCAACCAATCCAGCGCAGCAGAATGGCTTGCTGCGCTGGCGTGGGGTAACAGCGGAATCGGTAGCCGGTTTGCATGCGACAACTTTAACAGCAGAAAAGCCGCCCGCAACCATAGCTTGGCGCAAAGGCAGCCTCGCGGCTGCCGCCGACTTGACCCCCTCCTGAGCCTACCGGCCCTAGGAGGGGGTGGAATGCGTCGGCAAAGGATTGTTCACGTAAGTTTTGTTTTGCGAGAAAGCCGCCAGGGCGCATCCCTGGCGGCTTTTTTTATTTACTTCCTGCTTTTTTGATTTTTGCGCAATGCGGTAGGTATTAGCCCCAAGCGCCGAAGCATTTTGTTACAGATAAACTAATTGCCGCAAAAACAGGGGAGACAACCCATGTATTACTTGCTTGGTCTGTCACGACAGATCGACAGGTTGAATCAGCACACGGGCAGGCTTGCAAACATCATGATCCTGCTGTCGTGCCTGATCAGCGCAGGCAACGCCCTGCTGCGTTACGGCTTCAACCTTAGCGACAACTGGCCGCTCGAGCTGCAGTGGTATATGTTCGCCATCGCGGTGATGTTCGGCGCCTCCTACACCTTCCAGCGCAACGAGCATGTGCGCGTGGACCTGATCTACGGCAACGTATCGGAGCGCGCGCAACACTGGATCGACATCTTCGGGATCATCTTCTTCCTGCTGCCTTCGTGCGTGCTGTTTGCCTGGCTGTCATGGGATTCTCTGTTCCTGCCCTCGTGGCGCATCCTCGAGCAATCCGGTAACTCCGGCGGCCTGCCGCGTTACCCGATCAAGCTGGTGGTGCCCCTCGGCTTTGTCCTGCTGGGTCTGCAGGGCGTGTCCGAGCTGATCAAGCGCATTGCCGCCCTCAAGGGCCTGGTGCGCATCGAATCGAAATACGAGAGGCCAGTGCAATGATTCCATTGGAATATATGCCGCCGCTGATGTTCGGCGGCCTGGTGGTATTCATGCTGATCGGTTTTCCGGTCGCATTTTCGCTGTCCGCGGTGGGCCTTGCCTTCGGCATCCTGGCCATCCAGTTTGGCTACTTCCCGGTCAGCTTCCTGCAGGCGGTGCCCAGCCGCGTGTTCGGCAGCGTGCTGGCCAACGAGCTGCTGCTCGCCATCCCGTTCTTCACCTTCATGGGGGCGATACTGGAGAAATGCGGGCTGGCCGAGGACATGCTGGACTCCATGGGCCAGTTGTTCGGCCCGGTGCGCGGCGGCCTGGGCTATTCGGTGATCATCGTGGGCTTCATCCTTGGTGCCATTACCGGCACCGTGGCGGCGCAGGTGATCGCGATGGCGATGATCTCGCTGCCGGTGATGATGCGCTACCGCTACAACATGAAGTACGCCACGGGCGTGCTGGCGGCGTCGGGCACCATCACGCAGCTGGTGCCGCCATCGCTGGTGCTGGTGGTGCTGGCCGACCAACTCAAGACGCCGATGGGCAGCGCCGACGTGGGCAGCATGTACCTGGGCGCCTGGGGCCCGTCGGTGATCCAGATCGCGCTGTTCGCGCTCTATACCTTCGTGCTGGCCCGCGTCAAGCCTGACTGGCTGCCGCCGGTGCCGGTGGAGGAGCGCACGCTACGCGGCTGGCCGCTGTGGCGCAAGTGCCTGCGCGGCATCATTCCCTGCGCGGTGCTGATCTTCCTGGTGCTGGGCACCATCATGCTGGGCATCGCCACGCCGACCGAGTCCGGCGCCATGGGCGCGGTCGGCGCGCTGGTGCTGGCGGTGCTGCGCGACCCCGGCTTCGGCAAGCTCGACCGCACCGTCTACCGCATCGGCCTTGCCGCCACGGGCGTGGCCATCATCGCCGGCACCGTCGCGTTCGGCTCGCATGCCTTCCGCATTCCGCTGGCGGTGGTCTACCTTGTGATCATGTGGCTGCTGCTGCGCGCCGGGCAACTGACCGAGCTGCGCGGGCTGATCATCGAGGCTTACCAGTCCACGGCCCGCATCACCGCCATGGTGGTGTTCATCCTGATCGGCTCCACCTGCTTCTCGGTGGTGTTCCAGGGCGTGGATGGCGGTGCCTGGGTGGAGCACATGTTCACCTCGCTGCCCGGCGGCTGGATCGGCTTCCTGCTGGTGGTCAACCTGTTCATCTTCTTCCTCGCCTTCTTCCTGGACTTCTTCGAGATCGCGTTCATCGTGGTCCCGATGCTCGCCCCCGTGGCGGTCAAGGTGCTGGCGCCGGTGGTCGCCGACTCGATGGGCGGCAATCCGGAAGCGGCAGCCACCGCGGCGCTGGTGTGGTTCGGCGTGATGCTGTGCGTGAACATGCAGACCTCCTTCATGCACCCGCCCTTCGGCTTCGCGCTGTTCTACCTGCGCGGCATTGCGCCCAAGGAAGTGAAGAGCTCCGACATCTACTGGGGCGCGCTGCCCTGGGTTGGCCTGCAGCTGATCATGGTCGCGCTGGTGATGTTCTGGCCGGGCATGGTGACGATGTTCCTCGACAAGGGCTCGTTGCACCATACCAATGCGGCGGAGGTCACGATTCCGCTGGGGGGTGAGAGCCCGGGCGGAGCGGCCTCGGTGCCAGCGCCTGGCGGGCGCAGTGGCGGTGGCACGCTGGAGCTGCCTTCGGCGCCAGCAGAGAGCGAACCCGCTACGCCGCAGTTTGAGTTCGACAAGAAGAAGTAGCAGGGACGACGGCCGGCGGCTCTGGTTGCATTGAAAAAGGCCTCGGAACCCGAGGCCTTTTTCCGTTTTCCGTGGTTGCTCCGGACGTCAAGGCAGCAGCAGAATAGCGCCCGTGGTCGCGCGCGCCTCGGCCACCCGATGCGCCTCGGCAACCTGGTCCAGCGGGAAGCGCGCGCCAATGGCCGCCCGGATCGCGCCCTGCCCGATCGCCTGGAACACGTCCGCCGCGTTGGCGCGGAACGTCTGCGGATCGGCGTTGTGCGGGAACACCGACGGTCGCGTCAGGAACAGGCAACCCTTCTTGCCGAGCAGTTCCGGCTCGAACGCCGGCACCGGGCCCGAGGCTGCGCCATAGAGCGCCACCAGCCCGAATGGCGCCGCGCAGTCCAGCGAGCCCATGAAGGTATGCTTGCCCACCGAGTCATAGACCACGCGCGCCTTGCGCCCGTCCGTGGCAGCAATCACCTGCTCCACCCAGTCCGCCTTCGAATAGTTGATGGCGACATCGCACCCCGCCGCGCGGGCCACTTCGCACTTCTCGGCCGAGCCGGCGGTACCGATCACGGTGGCGCCGAGCGCCTTGGCCCAGCTGCTGAGGATCTGCCCTACGCCGCCCGCGGCGGCGTGCACCAGTACGATGTCGCCGGCTTGCACGCGATGCGTCTTACGCACAAGGTATTGGGCGGTCATGGCCTTGAAGAAGATGGCCGCGGCGGTGAGGTCGTCAATGCTGTCGGGTAGCTTGACCAGCTTGTCGGCGGGCACATTGCGCCGGCTGGCATAGGCACCGATGCCCGCGTGCATGTAGACCACGCGATCGCCTTCGCGCAGGCCGGTCACGCCCTCGCCCACCGCTTCGACCACGCCGGCGGCCTCATGGCCCAGCCCGGTCGGCGACGGCAGCGGGTACTTGCCCGAGCGCTGGTAGACGTCGATGTAGTTGAAGCCGATGGCGGTCTGGCGCAACTGGACCTGACCGGCCGCCGGCGCGGGCAGCTCGGCACTCACCAGGCGCATCACTTCGGGGCCGCCGAACTCCGTCAATTCCACCACTCGTGCTGATGTCATTTCCACTCCGTCGAGGTTGAATAGATTTGTGAGCGCCACTCTATCGCAATCTCGCGCGACGCGTCGGCCGTGCGCAAGGCATGGGCGAGCGCAGAAAAAAGGCCTCGCACGCGCGAGGCCCTTTTTTCCTGCCGCCAGCCTGCGTTACTTCACGCAGTCGACGAAATACGCCTTGCCGCCACCTTCGACCTCTTCCTCGACCAGGCCGTGGATATCGGTCTCGAAGCCGGGGAACAGCTTGTTGAACTCGCGCGCGAACTTGAGGTACTGCACGATGATGCGGTTGAAGCGCTCGCCCGGGATCAGCAGCGGAATGCCCGGCGGGTACGGCGTGAGCAGGATGGCGGTGACGCGGCCTTCCAGCTCGTCAACGGCCACGCGCTCGATCTCGCGGTGCGCCATCATGGCCCATGCGTCCGACGGCTTCATCGCAGGTTCCATGTCGGACAGGTACATCTCGGTGGTCACGCGGGCCACGTCGTTGGCCTTGTAGACGCTGTGGATCGCGTCGCACAGGTCGCGCAGGCCGAGCTTCTCGTACTGCGGATGCTTGCCGACGAACTCCGGCAGCACGCGCCACAGCGGCTGGTTCTGGTCGTAGTCGTCCTTGAACTGTTGCAGCTCGGTCACCAGCGAGTTCCAGCGGCCCTTGGTGATGCCGATGGTAAACATGATGAAGAACGAGTACAGCCCGGTCTTCTCGATGATGATGCCGTGCTCGGCCAGGTACTTGGTGACGATGGCCGCGGGGATGCCGCGGTCGCTGAACTCGCCATCCACATCCAGGCCCGGGGTGATGATGGTGGCCTTGATCGGGTCGAGCAGGTTGAAGCCATCGGCCAGGTCGCCGAAACCGTGCCAGCGCTCGTTGGCCTTGAGCATCCACTCTTCGCGGTCGCCGATGTCGTCCTCGACCAGCGCCTCGGGGCCCCACACCTTGAACCACCAGTCGCCGTTGTTGCCGGCATCGTAGTCGCCTTCCACCTTGCGCATGGCGCGGCGGAAGTCCATCGCTTCCTGGATGCTTTCTTCCACCAGCGCGGTGCCGCCCGGGGCTTCCATCATCGCCGCCGCCACGTCGCACGAGGCGATGATCGAATACTGCGGGCTGGTGGACGTGTGCATCAGGTACGCCTCGTTGAACCGGTAGCGGTCCAGCTTGCGCGTGTCCGAATCCTGCACGAGGATCTGCGAGGCCTGCGACAAGCCGGCCAGCAGCTTGTGCGTGGATTGCGTGGCGAACACCAGCGCGTCCTTGCTGCGCGGGCGGTCTTTGCCGATCGCGTGCATGTTGTGATAGAAATCGTGGAATGCCGCGTGCGGCAGCCAGGCTTCATCGAAATGCAGCGTGTCGATCTCGGTGGCCAGCATCTCCTTGATCTGCTCGGCGTTGTACAGCACGCCGTCGTAGGTGCCCTGGGTGATGGTCAGGATGCGCGGCTTCTGGTTCTTGGCCTGGCTGGCAAACGGGTGCGCGGCAATCTTGCGGCGGATGGTCTCGGGATCGAACTCGCTCTTCGGGATCGGGCCGATGATGCCGTAGTGATTGCGCGTGGGCATCAGGAACACGGGGATCGCGCCCGTCATCATGATCGCGTGCAGGATCGACTTGTGGCAGTTGCGGTCCACCACCACGATGTCGCCCGGCGCCACGTTGGCATGCCACACCATCTTGTTCGAGGTGGACGTACCGTTGGTGACGAAATACATGTGGTCGGAGTTGAAGATGCGCGCGGCATTGCGCTCCGAGGCCGCCACCGGGCCGGTGTGGTCGAGCAGCTGGCCGAGTTCATCGACGGCGTTGCAGACGTCAGCGCGCAGCATGTTCTCGCCGAAGAACTGGTGGAACACCTGGCCGACCGGGCTCTTCAGGAACGCCACGCCGCCGGAGTGGCCGGGGCAGTGCCACGAGTAGGAGCTGTCCTGCGCGTAGGCGATCAGCGCCTTGAAGAACGGCGGCGCCAGCGAATCCAGGTAGACCCGGGCTTCGCGGATGATGTGGCGCGCGACGAATTCCGGCGTGTCCTCGAACATGTGGATGAAGCCGTGCAGCTCGCGCAGGATATCGTTGGGGATATGCCGCGAGGTACGCGTCTCGCCGTACAGGAAGATGGGCAGGTCGGTGTTGCGGCGACGCACTTCGTTGACGAAGGCGCGCAGCTTCTCGATGGCCGCCGCTTCGGGCCGGTCGTCTTCGCTGACGAACTCGTCGTCGTCGATCGACACGATGAACGAGGAGGCGCGGCTGGACTGCTGGGCGAAGGAGGTCAGGTCGCCATAGCTGGTCAGGCCCATCACCTCCATGCCTTCTTGCTCGATGGCCTGCGCCAGCGCGCGGATGCCCGAGCCGGAAATGTTCTCGGAGCGGAAGTCTTCATCGATGATGATGACGGGGAAGCGGAATTTCATGTGGCATCCTTGGACGGCTAGAAGGACTTGAGCCACATGGCCCGGGGACTCATCCCCCTGGGTCGGCATGTGGCTCGACGTTCAGGCTTGGCGCGCGGCCCCGGGGTTCCCCGTAACGCCGCAACGCGCGCATTGTATGCGATCAGGTCTTCGGCAGTGTGACACCCTGCTGGCCCTGGTACTTGCCACCGCGATCGCGGTAGGAAGTCTCGCAGATTTCGTCGCTCTCGAAGAACAGCACCTGGGCGCAGCCTTCGCCAGCGTAGATCTTGGCAGGCAGCGGCGTGGTGTTGGAAAACTCCAGCGTCACGTAGCCTTCCCACTCCGGTTCGAACGGCGTCACGTTGACGATGATGCCGCAGCGCGCATAGGTGCTCTTGCCCAGGCAGATGGTCAGCACGCTGCGCGGGATGCGGAAATACTCCATCGTGCGGGCCAGCGCGAAGGAGTTCGGCGGGATGATGCAGACATCGCCCTTGAAATCGACAAAGGACTTCTCGTCGAAGTTCTTCGGATCGACGATGGTGCTGTTGATATTGGTGAAGATCTTGAATTCGTCGGCGCAGCGGATGTCGTAGCCGTAGCTCGAGGTGCCGTACGAAACGATCTTGCGGCCGTCTTCCTCCCGTACCTGGCCGGGCTCGAAGGGCTCGATCATGCCGTGCTGTTCCGCCATGCGGCGGATCCACTTATCGGATTTGATGCTCATAGGGGTATCGGGATGAACAAATGAGGGCAGGCTCGGGCGCGGTCCATGCTGACCGGGAACGCTGCTCGCATTTGCTCACAGGGGCGCCGGACCTGCCGGGGCCTTGCGATGGGCCGCATTGTACAACCAAAATCCGGCATCCCCGCCGAAATGGCAGCCCTGCGCCAGGACAGGCGATCCGCCGCGTGGCTTCAGGCCGTGGCTGGCTCGGGCAACTGGTGGCGGAAGCGTTCGCGGCCGGTATAGAGCAGGAAGTGCCGCCCGGTGCACCGGGCAAAGAGAGCCAGGTTGACGCGCTGGGCCATCTGGTAGCCCATCTGCGTGACACCCGAGCGCGACAGCAGGAAGGGGATGCCCATCTGGGCGCCCTTGATCACCATCTCCGAGGTCAGCCGCCCGGTGGTGTAGAACACCTTGTCGGCGCCGCTCATGCCTTCCAGCCACATCAGGCCCGCGATGGCATCCACGGCGTTGTGCCGGCCCACATCCTCGATGAACATCAGCAGCTCGCGCCCGCGGAACAGCGCGCAGCCATGCACGGAGCCGGCCTGCTTGTAGACCGACTGCTGCAGCCGGATGGTATCGACGATGCCGTAGAGCGTTTCCTGGTCCAGGGTAGCGTCGAGCGGCAACCGGATGTTGTCGACTTCGTCCAGCAGCGAGCCAAACACGGTGCCCTGGCCGCAGCCGGTGGTCACCACCCGGCGCGCCGTGCGCTCCTCGATGCGGTCCACGCCCGTGCGGGTCGTGACGGCGGCGGATTCGGTCTCCCAGTCGACCTGGATCGCGGCGATATCCTCGACCGACTCGACCAGGCGCTGGTTGCGCAGGTAACCCAGCACCAGGGCCTCGGGCGCCCCGCCCAGCGTCATCAGCGTTACCAGCTCGCGCTTGTCGAGGTAGACCGTCAGCGGGCGCTCGCCGGGCAGGAAGGCCTGCCGCACGCGCCCTTGCTCGTCGACCACCTCGACCTCTTCGATCAGGGGAACGGACGCGTGGGTCATTTCGGGGCGCAGGGGCATGGGATGGAGAAGGTGAATGGCGGCCGCGCACCGGACGCCGCCGGCCCGCGCTGCCCCGTCCGTCAGGACTTGGCGATCACGCCGCAGGCGATGCGGCCGCCGGAGTTGCCGGTGGGCTGGGTCTTGTAGTCGTCCGGATCCTTGTGGACGACCACGGCGCGGCCCACCACGCTGGTGGGGCCGGGGGCCACGGTCACGCCGGTCAGCTCGAAGCTGGCCTGGGCGCGCCCGGTGGCGTCGGCCTTGAGGTTGTTGATATCGCCGGCATGGTGGTCGGGCATCGACATCGAGCCGTGCGGCTTTCCGGTCGGGTTGAAGTGGCCGCCCGCGCTCATGGCGTCGGGGGCCGAGCAGTCTCCCGTCTCGTGCACGTGGAAGCCGTGCTCGGTATTGGGCGGCAGGCCGGTTACGTCAGCCTTGACCAGCACCGTGGCGCCACGTTGGGTGAAGGTGATGCTGCCCTGCGTCGCGGTGCCGCTCCTGGACGCCAGCGCGGCGACCGCGGTATCGGAACTGCCCGTCCCCATACCCCCGCAGCCGGCCAGAGTGCCTGCCAGGGTGCCCGCTACCGCCAGACCGAAAAGTACACGTACATGCTTCATGCCGAATCTCCTCTCACGGTGATGTCCGGGGCGATTGTACCGCTCCCGTGCCCGGCGCTGCGGCCGGTTTGTGATCCGAAGGCGCGGCGATAGGTGCGGTGGAAGGCCCTCCCGCAATGCTTGCGGCGCCTTGCGCGGCCGGCGCTTGCGCCACGAACGGGCCCGGATCGACGCACGGCGCACCCGTGGCAGCCGCTGGCACCTCCTTGCCTTTGGCTTTCATGTCGCTGTAGTAGCGCGCCGCCACCTTGTCTTGCGCTCGGCAAAGCTGATAAGCGGCCACCTTGTCGGCCCAGCCGGCACGCGCCTTGGCCTCGTCGGCTTTGAGCTTTTGCGCCTCGCTGGGCGGCGGCAGCTTGGCCAGGGCGCCCGTGGTGCCAAGGGCCAGGGCGAGCACCAGCAGGATGCGGTTCATGGATCGGGCTCCTCGTTGGGGAATGGCCGTGCGCGCTCAGACTTCGCCCGGGCTGGCCCGGCCGCCGGCGCGTCTGCCGGGTTCTGGCTCGGCCGCGCGCTGCACCGGGATCTTGCCGGACTTGATATCGTCGTACCAGAGCTCGTGGTGCTCCTTGGCCCAGGCTTCGTCGACCCAGCCGTCGCGCATGGCGCGGTAGGCCCCTTCCATGCCGATGGTGCCCATGTAGATATGGCCGCAGGCCATGGCGATCATCAGCACTGCCGCTATGCCATGGATCACGTTGGCGATCTGCATGGTGGCGCGGTAGAAATCCATGCCGGGCACGATCATGTCGAGCACCCAGCCGGAGGCGGACAGGATCAGGCCGAACAGCACCAGCCCGCCCCAGAACCAGGCCTTCTCGCCGGCATTGAAGCGCCCGCTGGGCACATGCTTGCCGGAAACCAGCCCGCCCACCTTGGTGATCCACTGCCAGTCCTCGCGGGCGGGCAGGTTGTCGCGCACGAAGAGTACAAAGCCGACGATCACCGCCAGGGTGAAGACCGGCCCGACGATGTTGTGCACGTTCTTCAGCAGGTAGGTCAGCCAGCCGAACAGCGTGTGGCCCATCAGCGGCAACAGGAAATGCTTGCCGAACAGCATGACGATGCCCGACACCGCCAGTGTCACGAAGGCGATCGCCATGGTCCAGTGCACCATGCGCTCCAGCGGCGTAAAACGCTGGATCATGCGCCCGGTGCGCGGTGTCTTGAGGGGAATGGTGCCACGCCAGAAAAAGAAGGCCAGGATCGCCGCAGGCACCAGCACCACCAGCCAGCCGCCCCAGACCGTGATCACGCCGTTGCGAAACAGCCGCCACCGCTGGCCGGTGCGCTGGATCAGCACGCCGGCTTCCTTGGCGGGCAGGCTGCTGTAGTGCGCCTGGTCGGAATTGGCTTCGCGCCAGACCGGCGCGTTATTGCCGGGCTGCGACTGCGTGCGCGCCTGCTGGGACTGCGCCTCGGCGGCGATGTCGCGGCGCGGCACGTTGAAGATGTTCTCCGAGGCGATGCCCGCAAAGGGCTGCGCCGGGTGCGTGGCCGGATTGTTGGCATCGGCGGGCGCGCCGGCGGCCTGTGCGGCGGATGCGCCGCCCGGGGACGGCGCTTGGGCCTGGGCCTGCGCGGCCCCGAGCGGCGCCAGCATGGCCAGCGCGCAGGCCACCCCCGCCAAGTAGCGGAACCAGCCAGGATTGAGCGTCGGCTTCATATGCCCTCCATCGGGTCGGCCAGGGTTGGCCCCGGGGTGCGCGGCGCCGGGGTCATGGCGTGCGGTTGTATTCGTTCTGTTTCTGGTTGCGCTCGCGGATCTGGTTCTGCCAGCTGGTCTTGTCGCCTGGCGTCCAGCCCTTGGCTACGAAGGGATCGCCCGGCGCGCCTTCGTAGGCCGGCGCGTCGGATTTCTTATGCGCCGCCGTGGCGGTCTGGGCGCGCTCGCCGCACGCGGCCAGCGCGGTGCAGCCGGCGGCCAGCAAGATCAGCAGCAGGCGGGTCATGATGGTTGCGCTCCTGAAGCGGGTGGCGCGGCGGCCGGCGCCGCGGGCGCAGCCGTGGCGCCTTGCGCGGCTCCCTTGTTGCCGTAGGCCGTGCCCCAGCCGAACACATCGCCGCCCTTGCCGCGCTTGATCACGCGGTTGCGCAGGATGTCGGCAATCACGTCACCGTCCCCGCCCAGCAGCGCCTTGGTCGAGCACATTTCCGCACACAGCGGCAACTTGCCTTCGGCCAGCCGGTTGCGGCCGTATTTCTCGAATTCTTCGTCGCTGCCGTTTTTCTCCGGCCCGCCGGCGCAGAAGGTGCACTTGTCCATCTTGCCGCGCACGCCGAAGGTCCCGGCGCTGGGGAACTGGGGCGCGCCGAACGGGCAGGCGTAGGAGCAGTAGCCGCAGCCGATGCAGACGTCCTTGTCGTGCAGCACCACGCCGTCTTCGGTGCGGTAGAAGCAATCGACCGGGCAAACCGCCATGCAGGGCGCGTCCGAGCAGTGCATGCAGGCCACCGAGATTGATTTCTCGGCGCCGACGATGCCGTCGTTGATGGTCACCACGCGGCGCCGGTTGACGCCCCACGGCACCTCGTGCTCGTTCTTGCAGGCGGTGACGCAGCTATTGCACTCGATGCAACGCTCGGCGTCACAGATGAATTTCATGCGTGCCATGGTCGTTCCTTGCCCTTGATCTCACACTGTCTCTGCATCAGGTCTGCATCAGGTCTGCATCAGGCGAACCGTTCGATCTGGCAGATCGTGGTCTTGGTTTCCTGCATCATCGTCACCGCGTCATAGCCGTAGGTGGTGGCCGTGTTGACGGCCTCGCCGCGCACGATCGGCATCGCGCCCTCCGGGTAGTAATCCTTGAGGTCCTTGCCCTGCCACCAGCCCGAGAAGTGGAACGGGATAAAGGCGGTATCCACGCCGACGCGCTCGGTCACCAGGGCGCGCACCTTGATGTGCGCGCCGGTGGGCGTCCTGACCCAGCAGAAGTCGCCGTTGCGGATGCCGCGATCGGAGGCCGCACGCGGGTTGATCTCGACGAAGTTCTCCTGCTGCAACTCGGCCAGCCACGGGTTGGACCGCGTTTCCTCGCCCCCGCCCTCGTATTCGACCAGGCGGCCAGAGGTGAGGATGATCGGGAATTTCTCGTAGAGCTTGTTCTCGATGTTGCGCTGCTGCAGCGATTTGTATAGCGTGGGCAACCGCCAGAACGCCATCTTGTCGTCGTGCGTGGGGTACTTGGCAACCATGTCTGGCCGGATGGAATACAGCGGCTCGCGGTGCTGCGGGATCGGGTCGGGGAAGTTCCACACCACGGCGCGGGCCTTGGCATTGCCAAAGGGATGGCAGCCATGGTTCTTCATCACCACGCGCTGGATGCCGCCGGACAAGTCCGTCTTCCAGTTCTTGCCCTCGGCCTTCTGCTTCTCGGCGTCCGTCAACTCATCCCACCAGCCCAGCTTTTTCAGCAGCACGTGATCGAACTCGGGATAGCCGGTGGTAATATCCGCGCCCTTCGAGTACGAGCCGTCCTCGGCCAGCAGGCTGACGCCGTCACGCTCCACGCCGAAGTTGGCGCGGAAGTTGCCGCCGCCGTCCATCACGTGGCGGCTGGTGTCGTACAGGTTGGGCGAGCCCGGGTGCTTGAGTTCCGGCGTGCCATAGCACGGCCACGGCAGGCCGAAGTAATCGCCTGTCAGGTCGTAGCCGGTCAACGGATCCTTGCCGCCGAGGCAGCGCAGCGTGCGCACGTCGAACTTCTCCATATTGCGCATATGGGACTTGAGCCGCTCAGGAGATTGCCCGGTGTAGCCGATGGTCCAGTTGCTGGCGTTGATCTCGCGCAGGATGGACTCGGGCTCGGGCTCCATCCAGGTACGGCCCGCGCGCTTGACCTCCAGCAGCTTGTAGTTCTTCGACAGCTCCTTGCCAAAGCCCAGGCGCTCCGCGAAGGCCTGCATGATGGTGTGGTCCGGCATCGATTCGAACAGCGGCTCGATCACCTTCTCGCGCCATTGCAGCGAGCGGTTGGAAGCCGTGCAGGTGCCGGAGGTCTCGAACTGCGTGCAGGCCGGCAGCAGGTAGACCGCGCGCTTCGGGTTGATGGTGTCGCCCTGCGCCGGCGGCATGTTGGCCATTGCCGCGGTGGCCGACGGATAAGGGTCGATCACCACCAGCAGGTCGAGCTTGTCCAGCGCCTTCTTCATCTCCAGGCCGCGCGTCTGCGAGTTGGGCGCGTGGCCCCAGAAGAACACGCCGCGGACGTTGTTGTCCTGGTCGATCAGCTCAGGCTTCTCGGTAACGATATCGATCCAGCGCGACACCGTGGTCCCGGACTTTTCCATCATCGCCTGAGAGGCGTATTGCTTCTTGATCCATTCGTAGTCGACACCCCACACCGCGGCATAGTGCTTCCACGCGCCGGTGGCGAGACCGTAGTAGCCTGGCAGCGAGTCAGGGTTGGGGCCCACGTCGGTAGCGCCCTGCACGTTGTCGTGGCCGCGGAAGATGTTGGCGCCGCCGCCCGACACGCCAATATTGCCCAGCGCCAGCTGCACGATGCAGGAGGCGCGCACGATGGCGTTGCCGATGGTGTGCTGGGTCTGGCCCATGCACCACACCAGCGTGCTGGGGCGGTTCTTGGCCATGATCTCGGCGACCATGTAGACCTCGGCCTCGGGCACGCCGCAGACTTCCTCCACCTTGTCCGGCGTCCACTTGGCGAGAACCTCCTCCTTGACCTTGTCCATGCCGTAGACGCGGTCGTTCAGGAACTTCTGGTCTTCCCAGCCGTTCTTGAAGATGTGGTACAGCATGCCGAACAGGAAGGCGATGTCGGTGCCCGAGCGGACCCGCACGTAATGGTCGGACTTGGCTGCCGTGCGGGTGTAACGCGGATCGACCACGATCACCTTGCAGCCGTTTTCCTTGGCGTGCAGCAGGTGCAGCATCGAAACCGGGTGCGCCTCGGCCGCGTTGGAGCCGATATACAGCGCCGCGCGGGCGTTCTGCATATCGTTGTACGAGTTGGTCATCGCACCGTAGCCCCAGGTATTGGCCACGCCGGCCACCGTGGTGGAGTGGCAGATACGTGCCTGGTGGTCGGTGTTGTTGGTGCCGAAGAACGACACCCACTTGCGCAGCAGGTAGGAGCCCTCATTGCTGTGCTTGGAGGAGCCGACGAAGAACATCGAATCCGGGCCGGTCTGCTGGCGGATCTCCTTCATCCTGGCGGTGATCTCGTCGAGCGCCTGGTCCCAGCTGATGCGCTGGTACTTGCCGTTTACCAGCTTCATCGGGTACTTCAGGCGGTACTCGCCGTGGCCGTGCTCGCGCAGCGCGGCGCCCTTGGCGCAGTGCGCGCCCATGTTGATCGGCGAATCGAAGACCGGCTCCTGGCGGATCCACACGCCGTTCTGCACCACCGCATCCACCGCGCAGCCCACCGAACAATGGCCGCAGACGGTGCGGCGCACCACGATATTGTTCTTGCCCTCGCCGCCGCTCGCGGCGCTCCCTGCATCTGCGGCATCCGCCCGGCGTAATAGCATCAACTGCGAGGCCGCCAGCCCCGCGCCTACCCCGATACCGGAACGCTTGAGGAAGCTGCGGCGGTCCATGGTGGGCATCGCGCCGGCCAGGCCGGCGGCCAGGCGCTCGGAGAGCCGGCCGGTGGCATGCCCGGCCACCGTGCTAGCCAGTTGCGAAGATGCGCTACCCTGCGCCGCGCGTTTGCGGGTCAAGATCATGTATCACCCCTGGATGGAAACGAGGTCAAGCGAGGCGCGCGGCAGGCGCGACGCGGCTCACACCAGCGTTGTCCGGTAGTACTTGCGAATATGTTCGGTAACCCGGTAGCCGTCGTTGTCGCTGGGCGTGACATCCGGAATGGCCGAGGTTATGGCCGCATTGGGCACGGCGGGACCGCGCGAGGTCAGCGCGGCGGCGGCGCCGGCAGCGGCAACGACACCTGCGCCGGCAAGGAAAGTACGGCGTGCGACCCTGTGCTGCTCGTCCTTCATGGGAACTCCTTGGCAAAGAGAGACCAGTTGCCAAACAAGTTATGTAGTCTTTTGCTTATATTAGATTGATATGTGTCGAAAGACCATGCCATGCGCGGGTTTCTACTGACGCCGGCGCTTGAAAAGTGCCATGCATGGAACGTTTGGAACAAGGCCTGAGACGGATTGCGCGCCCGCTTCCGGCCATCTGCGTTGAAGGCTCAATGCATATCAAGCGCGATCGCCTCGACCGCCATGAAGGCTTTCAGCAAAACGGCCACCCGTACGTAAAAACGGGCTTGCGGATGGGCCGCCATGGCATCGCATAGCGTGTCCACCCATGGCTGCAGATGGCGCGAAAAGAAGTGCTGCTGCTCGGCAAGATTGGCAATGCCCGCATCCTCGCCCGCGACCAGGAAGCGCATCACCTCGCACAGCGTGGCGATATGGTCCTCGGTCTCGCTGACATTGTCCTGGCGCACCAGGCCATAGCGCGCCAGGTCGTCGCGCAGCGCCACCACAGGGCGTTCGTTGAGGAAGCCGGTCTGGTAGTAGGAGCCGTAGAGAAGGACTTCCGGCTTGCCCACGCCGATGAACAATTGCTGGTACTCATCGGCAGTCTCGGCGGCCGTGGCGATCGATGCTGCGTCGCACAAACCATTCCAGGCTTCGCCCAGCGTGGTCGCGGCGTCTTCGCCGATGGCACGGTTGGCGGCGATATGGTGCAGCAGCGCGGCATCAGGCGCGCGATACAACAGGGTGGCCAGCAGGCCGTAGAGGTCCGCGCGGGCGGTGTCCTCGGCATTGGCCGTGGCTTCGGTAACCGGGGGAATCAGCTGGATAGGCTGGAAATCAGTCATTTCGTGATGGTTCTCAAGGGTACCGGAAGATTGGAGTTCCGGATTCGGCCGGCGCAAGCTGCCTTGCCGCGCACGCGGCAAGGCAGCTTGCGTCCCACAGGGCTTGGCTACTGCACGGCGGTGCCGCTGGAGGCGCCGCTGCTCTTTTCCATCATATCCACCACGCGGCAATCGCCGCACATCTTCAGGCGCTCGGCGGCCTCGCCGGCAAACGCCGGGTGGTCCGCCAGACGGGCCAGCATGGCATGCACCATCTGGGCGGTGCCAAACGGCTTGGCGCAGCGGATGCAATGGAAGGGCTGGGTCTCGGCCAGCGTCACGGTGCGGCGCGCGTCTTCGCCGGTGAGCAGCCGCGGCACCAGGGTGATGGCATCTTCCGGGCAGGTGGTCTCGCACAGGCCGCACTGTACGCAGTTGCGCTCCAGGAAGCCAAGCACCGGACGCTCGGGGTTATCGCGCAGGGCCTGCGAGGGACAAGCACCGACGCAGGCCATGCACAGGGTGCAGCGCCCGGTATCCACCGCCACCGCGCCCAGCGGCGCGCCGGCCGGCAGCGGCACGCTGGCCTGCGGGCGCGGCGCGTTGCGCACCAGGTGATCCAGCGCGAAATCCAGCGTCTCGCGCTTGGCGGCCGCGGCGTGAAAGGCCGCCGGGGGGAACGCTGCGCGGCCGGCGCCGGGCGCGCTCAATGGCGCCAGTTGCGCGTCCAGCGTGGCGGCATCGGGGCCATCCACCAGCGACAGGTATTCGCCATCGTAGCCAAGCCCTGCCAGGATGGCCTGCCCCACTGCCATCTGCCCGGCCAGCGCCGTGCGATATTGCGGCGCTTCGTCGCCCGTGAGCATCACGGCGACACGGCTGGCGCCCCAGCAAATGGCCGACAGCCACAGCTCGAGTCCGCTCGCGGCCGGGTGGAACAGGCCAACTGGAATCACATTGGGCGGCACGCCGCGCGCCTGGCCCGCGCGCGCGGCGCGGCCCAGCGCCAGGATGGGCGCATTGCCGTATTCCTCGCCGTGCAGCAGCAGCACCGCATCGCGGCCGCCCGCCGCGCGGTAGGCCGAGACCAGGGTGCGCAGGCGCTCGCCGAGGTAGTCCGGCTTGGGATAGGCGTAGCTGATGGCGCCGGTCGGGCACACCGTGGTGCAGGCGCCGCAGCCCATGCACAGGTTGGGCGTGACCTCGATACGGCCGCGCCCGTCATGCCACTGCGAGCGGATCGCCTGGGTGGAGCAGATATCGATGCAGGCCGTGCAGCCGGTGATCTTATTGCGGCCGTGCGCGCAGATCTTCTCCTTGTACTGGAAGAACTTCGGCTTCTCGAACTCGCCCACCATCTGGACCAGGGCCAGTGCCTGCGAGTGCTGGCGCAGCGCATCCGCGCCGGCGTACAGGTAGCCCTGCGGCGGCGAGTGCATGGTGAAGGCCGGCGTATCGGCCAGGTCGAAAATCAGGTCGAAGTGCTCGGTGGCGGTCTTGAGCGGGCGCTCGAAATCGATCGCGGCGGCCGCACCGCAAGCCTTCACGCAGGCGCGGTGGGAGCGGCAGCGGTCCAGGTCGATCTGGTAGCTGAAATCGATGGCGTCTTCGGGGCAGGCCTCGATGCAGGCGTTGCAGCGTGTGCAGAGATCGAGATCGATCGGGTTGCCGCGCCCGGCGCCGGTCTCCCAGCTTGCCTCGAAGGCGCCAAGCCAGCCGCCCAGCTTGACCAGTTTGCCGCTGTGCACCGGGAAGGCCCGTGAGGCAGGCGGGGTGGCTGCACCCATGGCCTCGCCGGCGCCGCTCAGCAGCACCGACACGTCCAGGCCGGATTCGGCGAGCTTGCCGGCCCAGGTCATGGCGCGCGAAGCAGGCCCGAGGATCAGCACGGCGCCGCCCGAGTGGTAGTCCACCACGGGTACCGGCTCCGGATCGGGCAGCGCGGCGGCGGCCAGCAGCGCGGCGATCTTGGCGTTGACGGTCTTGGGATCGCGGCGCGCTCCCTGCGACCAGCCGCCGGTTTCCCGGATATTGACGAAACGCACCGGCGCCGTCATGGTGCCATCGGCCTGGCGCCGGGCAGCCACCTCGGTAAACAGTGCGCGCTCCTGCGTACAGGCCACGATGACGTCGTCCGTGCCGTCGAGCGCGGCGGTAAAGTCGCCGATCTCGCGGCGGCACAGCAGATGGTGGACCTTGAGCGGTGGGCTGGTGCCTTCTGCCGGGGTCGAACCCTTACCCGACAAGGCCGCCCCGTCAAGCGGCATGGTGTCGTTGCAATTGCAAATCAGCGTCGGCATGGCGAATGCGGCTGGCCGGCCTGGATGCCCCTTTTTTAAGGAGTCTTGCGGCTGGCGAATTGTGGGGGGAAGCCCATTGTAGGCCCCCGCGCCGGCAGCGGCTACGCGTGTTTGCCTGGGGCCGAATCGTCAGGCTGGCGCGCCATTCCGGGTAAATCGGGATCGGCGGCAACTGGCGCGTGCGGCTGCATTTCAGGCGGCACGGCGTGCGAGGACTCCAGCGCCGCGGGCTGGTCCGAGGTTGCCTGCTCCGCCTGCTGCACCGCCGCGGCGGGCGCATCCACCGCCTGTGCTGCCGCGCGCGCGGCAGCCAGTTCGTCGTCGGTCGGCGCGAACAGGCCCAGCGTCTCGGACTGGCGCATGCGCCGCAGCACGTCGAGGGGAATCGGGTCGGGCTTGCCGTAGTCGTCGATATAGGTGTCGAGCCCGTCCATCACATTGAAATGCGGATCGGCAAACAGGGTCTTGAGCGCGGCGCGCTTGACGGTTTCGTCTACGCCGCGCGCCACGAAGCGCGCAATACTGTCGCCCGGCTGCAGCAAGGCGGCGTCGGCGAGCGTGGGGAGTGGCTCCGCCGGCGGGGCTGGTTCCGCCTGCCGCTGGACAACGGGCACAGGCGGAGCCGGCACGGGTGGCGCCGGCTCGGGCGCAAGCGGCTGCCCTTCACGCGCCGCGGCCTTGCGGCGGGACCAGCGCGACAGGAAGGAAGCATCGCTCATATCGGACCTGCCTGCATCAGTTGCGCGCCCGGTCCTGCGGCGCCTTGAACGATTCCGGGCGGCGGCGTTTCTTGGGTTCGGGGCGGTAGTGCTGCGCCACGTAGGCTTGCAGCCACTCAAGCTGCTCAGGGGCTAGCGGCACGTTCTCGACGGTTTCCCCGGCATCGAGCCAGCGTCCGGCCTCGTTGTAGGACAGTGTCACCGTCACCGGCACCGGCAGCGGCTCGCCGTCGCTGGACGTGGGCACGGCAGCCTGTCCGTCCTCCTCTGCCATGCGCCACAGCACGAACCAGCAGGGCGCGGTCGAAGTGAGGTTGAGGTAATAGCCCTCGGCCTCGTCGCGGAACAGCGTGACGGCGTAGCCCGGGTACAGCCAGCGCGCGCCGTGTTCGTCCTGCGCCAGGCAGTGGGGCACGGCACCGAACTCGCCAAGATCCGGCAGCACGGCATCGAGCTCCCATTTCCAGGGCTGCCAGCGGCTGGCCAGCGGCACGCGGCGCATCACCACGGCCATGGTCACGCCGGGCCGCCCGGCGGGCACGGCCTCGGGGGCCGGGTTGCCTGCAGCGAAGTCGGCTGGCGTGTCCATGGGGATCAGGTGTTTTGCACCACGATGCTGGGGAACTTGCTGGTCATGTCGCGGGCGCGGTCGGCCACCTTGACAGCCACCTTGCGCGCCATGGCCCGGTACAGCTCGGCGATCGGGCTGTCGGGGTCGGACACCACGGTCGGGCGGCCGGAGTCGGCCTGCTCACGAATGGAGCGGTTCAGCGGCATGCTGCCCAGCAGGTCCACGCCGTAGTCCTCGCACATCTTCTCGCCACCGCCTTCGCCGAAGATATGCTCGACGTGGCCGCAGCTCGGGCAGCAGTAGACGGCCATGTTTTCGACGAGGCCGAGGATGGGGATGCCCACCTTCTCGAACATCTTCAGGCCCTTCTTGGCATCCAGCAGGGCGATGTCTTGCGGCGTAGTAACGATTACAGCACCCGTCACCGGCACTTTCTGCGACAGGGTCAACTGGATGTCGCCGGTGCCCGGGGGCATGTCGACGATCAGGTAGTCGAGATCGTGCCAGTTGGTCTGGCGCAGCAACTGCTCCAGCGCCGAGGTCACCATCGGGCCGCGCCACACCATCGGGTTGTCCTGCTCTATCAGGAAGCCGATCGAGTTGGCTTGCAGGCCGTGGCCTTCGAGTGGCTCCATGGTCTGGCCGTCGGACGACTCCGGGCGGCCATCGATGCCCAGCATCATGGGCAGGCTGGGGCCGTAGATGTCGGCGTCGAGCATGCCCACGCGGGCGCCCTCGGCGGACAGCGCCAGCGCCAGGTTGACGGCGGTGGTGGACTTGCCCACCCCGCCCTTGCCCGACGCCACGGCGATCACGTTCTTGACGCCCGGCAGCAGCTTGACGCCGCGCTGCACCGCGTGGGCCACGATTTTCATGCTGACGGCCACGCTGGCATTGGTCACACCGGGCAACTGGCGCAGCGCATCCACCACCTGCTTGCGGATCGGCTCCAGCTGGCTCTTGCCGGGATAACCCAGCTCCACTTCCAGCGACACATCGCCGCCTTCGACCCGCACATTGCGAGCCGAACGGGTGGACACCAGATCCCGGCCCGTGTTGGGGTCGATCACGGTGCGCAGGACTTCGGTAACCTGGTCGACGGTGAGGCTCAAGACAATCTCCGCTACTGAATATGGGAATATGGGGAAGGCGCGTACTGTATCAAAGTATGAGCGAAGTGCAGCGCAAGGGTAGCGCGAGGATGGCAAGCCCATGATCCGCACGTGGAATTACACGCACTTACAACTGTCACAGCAACAGGCTTGTGCACCCGGCATCATCTCCTTATTGTAGTGCGCCAGGAACGCAAGCCCGGCGAATACGGTCCAGGGCCTTGTATTCACGTGTCTTCCGCGTTATTTCTAGTGGTATTGCACGCACCACTTCCAAACAGCCAAAAAAATTCGTCCTGAAGGAGAAAGCATGAAACTCAAGCTTGTCAGCCTTGCCGTTGTGGCCACCCTTGCCGCCGGCTGCGCCACGGAACAAGGCACCCAGACCGCGGTCGGCACCGGCGTGGGCGCTGCAGTGGGCGCCGGCCTGGGCAACCTGATCGGCGGCAATACCACCGGCACGCTCGTCGGCGCGGCGGTTGGCGGGGCCCTGGGCGGGGCCACGGGTTACAACTGGAATGCGATCCGCGGCAAGCTGAGCAAGGACACCGCGGGCACGGGCACGCAGATCACCGAGCAGCCGGACGGCTCGCTCAAGCTGAACATCCCGAGCCAGGTGACCTTCGATACAGACAGCGCCAGCATCAAGCCGTCGTTCCGCTCGGTGCTGGACCAGGTCTCGCAGACCCTTGCCCAGCAACAAGACGTCTCCGCCACCGTGGTGGGCCATACCGACAGCACCGGCAACCCGAACTACAACATGCAACTGTCGCAGCGCCGTGCCCAGAGCGTCGCGACCTACCTGGGTGACCGAGGCGTTGCCCGGCCCCGCCTGGCAGCTGAAGGACGAGGCCAGACCCAGCCGGTCGCGGACAACGCCACCGAGGCCGGACGCACACAAAATCGCCGGGTCGAAATTTATTTGAAACCAATTCAGAGATGATGCGGTCATAGAAATAGGTACCGCTTGTCACCGTTGCTGGCTCGCGATGGGTGGCTGACCTCCCGGGCGGTACCTGATTTCTCCTCCTTTTCCGTTGTGGAAAGCTGCGCCGGCTCTGACCGGCGCTTTTTTTGTCCCCAGCTTACTGAGTGCACTTTGCGTCACTAACCACCAGCCAAAGCCCTCTCTTCGCGCCACGCCCCTGAGCAGTGCACGCGCTCGCCGCCCCGCTTGTTAGAATAGCCCTCTCACGGTGCCCGCCCAACTTTGGCGGCGACGCCCCCGCCTTACCGTCCAACCCCCTCCTGACCGGCAATTTTTCCATGACCGCACGTCGCATCCTCGTTACTTCTGCCCTGCCCTACGCCAACGGCCAGATCCATATCGGCCACCTGGTGGAGTACATCCAGACCGACATCTGGGTGCGCTTCCAGCGCATGATGGCGAACGAGGTCTACTACGTCGGCGCGGACGACACGCATGGCACCCCGGTGATGCTGCGGGCCGAGAAGGAAGGCATTACGCCCAAGGAACTGATCGATCGCGTGTGGACCGAGCACAAGCGCGATTTCGACAGCTTCATGGTGTCGTTCGACAACTACTACAGCACCGACTCCGAGGAGAACAAGCAGCTCTCCGAGAAGATCTACCTGTCGCTGAAAGCCGAGGACCTGATCGCCGAGCGCGAGGTCGAGCAGTTCTACGACCCGGTCAAGAACATGTTCCTGCCGGACCGCTTCATCAAGGGCGAGTGCCCGAAGTGCGGCGCCAAGGACCAGTACGGCGACTCGTGCGAAGTCTGCGGCACGACCTACGTGCCCACCGACCTGAAAAACCCGTACTCGGTGGTGTCCGGCGCCACGCCGGTGCGCAAGTCCTCCGCGCACTACTTCTTCAAGCTGTCCGACCCGCGCTGCGAAACCTTCCTGCGCGAGTGGGTGGCCGACCTGGCCCAGCCGGAGGCGGCCAACAAGATGCAGGAATGGCTGGGCGCCGAAGGCGAGGCCTCCACCCTGTCTGACTGGGATATCTCGCGCGATGCGCCCTACTTCGGCTTCGAGATTCCCGGCGCGCCCGGCAAGTATTTCTATGTGTGGCTGGATGCGCCGATCGGCTACTACGCCAGCTTCAAGAACCTGGCCGAGAAGAAGGGCATCGACTTCGACGCCTGGGTGGGCCCGCACTCCACCGCCGAGCAGTACCACTTCATCGGCAAGGACATCCTGTACTTCCACACGCTGTTCTGGCCGGCGATGCTGCGCTTTTCGGGCTACCGCACGCCCACCAACGTGTTCGCGCACGGCTTCCTGACGGTGGACGGCGCCAAGATGAGCAAGTCGCGCGGCACCTTCATCACCGCGCAGAGCTATATCGACACCGGCATGAACCCGGAATGGCTGCGCTACTACTTCGCCGCCAAGCTCAACGCCAGCATGGAAGACCTCGACCTGAACCTCGATGACTTCATCGCGCGCGTGAACAGCGACCTGATCGGCAAGTACGTCAACATTGCCAGCCGCGCCGCCGGCTTCCTGGTCAAGCGCTTCGACGGCGTGGTGGACGAGGCCGCGCTGGCCCATCCGCTGCTCAAGCAGCTGCGCGAAGCCGCGCCGCAGGTGGCGCAGTTCTATGAAGGCCGCGAGTACAGCAAGGCGCTGCGCCTGGTGATGGAGCTCACGGATTCGGTGAACGCCTTCGTCGACACGGAGAAGCCGTGGGAGCTGGCACGCGACGAAAGCAAGCGCGCGGCCCTGCACGCGGCCTGCTCGGTCTCGCTGGAAGCCTTCCGCCTGCTCACCGTCTACCTCAAGCCGGTGGTGCCGCAGATGGCCGCCGGCGTGGAGCGCTTCCTCAATGTGGAGCCGATGGACTGGCGCGCGATCGACAAGCAACTGTCGGCTTCGCGCCCGGTGCAGCCATATTCGCACCTGATGACGCGCGTGGATGCCAAGCAGGTCGATGCGCTGCTGGCCGCCAACCGCGACTCGCTGCAGGCCACCGCGCCCGCCGGTGAAGCGGACGCTGGCGGCGCATCGATCGAGCCTATCGCCGACACCATCACCATCGACGACTTCTCCAAGATCGACCTGCGTGTCGCCAAGATCGTGGACTGCCAGAAGGTGGAAGGCTCGAGCAAGCTGCTGCAGCTCACGCTGGACCTGGGCGAAGGCAAGACCCGCAATGTCTTCTCCGGCATCCAGTCGGCCTACACGCCGGAACAGCTGGTGGGCAAGCTCACCGTGATGGTGGCCAACCTGGCCCCGCGCAAGATGAAGTTCGGGTTGTCCGAGGGCATGGTGCTGGCCGCATCGGCAGCGGATGAGAAGGCCACGCCGGGGCTCTGGATCCTGGAGCCGCACGAAGGCGCGGTGCCGGGCATGCGCATCGGCTAAGCGCATCGCCTAAGCGCATCGGCAGTCGCGGCGGCGGCGGTGGCAACCGCAACCGCCGCCGCCGGCTAACCGCCCTGCAGCTTCTCGTCGCTGCGCGAGGTGTGCGTCACCTTGCCGTCGGCGTTGAAATGCACGTTGAAGAACGCCTTCTCCTGCGAGCTTTCCCACCAGCGGTATCCCCACACCTCTTCCTTCTTGAGCGCGAAAGCTTCCACCTTGGTGGGCTTGCCTACCAGGCGGCGGATATCGTCGCGGCTCATGCCAGCGCGCACGCGCGCGAAGTTCTCCGCGGTCAGCACCTGCTCGATGGCGCGCACCGTGCCGTCGGCGCCGATCGTCACCATCCAGGTGGTGGCGCCCTCCGGGCCGCGCGGGTACTCCAGGCGACGGCCACCGTCCTCTTCTTCCCAGGTGATCTCCGGGCGCCCGGCCTGGCGGCGCACGTCTTCCTCGCTGGACTCGCCCACCACGATGCCCTTGAAGAGATGGCTGTCGGGCTTGACCGAGTTCCAGGTGGCGCGCGCGGTGTCTCCCGCCTTCTTCATGGCTTCGTCGACCTTTTGCTGGTCGCACCCGAACAGGGCGAGCACGGAGGAAATCAGTCCCATGGCGGCAAGGCGTCGATAAGACGCGGCAGTGGCGGAGGTGGGGGGCACGCAAATCAAGGCGCTGCGCGCCTCAGGGCCGCGCAGGCGCGGGCGCGTCCGAGGCGGCGCCGCCCGGCTTGCTGGCCGGCGCTGCGTCCGTTGCAATGCTGTCGGTATCCTGGCTGGCATCGGTCTGGCTCCTCGCGGTTCCGGCGCGGTTGGACGCGCCCGTGAACAAATTACCCCAACTGTCGAAGCGGCGGTTGAACAGCACCGAAAGCCCGTTGATCGAGCCGCCCTTGGCAATCAGCGACCAGCGCCGCGAGAATGCCCAGGTCAGCTTGACCACATTGCTGGCGCTGGTCAGGCTCTGCTCGTAGCCCACCGAGATCTTCTCGGTCACGGCCTTGCCCACGCTGACCACCTGCTGGTCGTTAAGGCCGGCCGTGCTGGGCCCGATCGAAAACTCGTCGATGCCCAGATGCTGCACGATCCCCTTGCCCGCGCGCCCGCCCAGCATGCCCAGCGCGGCACCGCCCAGGGCCCCGGCGCTGAGTTGCTGCTGCTGTCCGGCCGCGGCGCCTTCCGCGCCGTAGCCGAACATCAGCCATGACAGCTTATCCTCCTCCGGCATATTCGGCTCGGACACCAGCTTGACGCGCGGCAGGCGTACCGTGCCGGTCACCTCCACCCCCGCCGCCACTTCCTGGTTGCGGCGCATGGCACGGATATTGAGGTTGGGATTGTCCACCGGCCCGTTGAAATTGACGATGCCGCGCTCGATGTTGAGCTTGCGCCCGAACGCTTCATAGGTGCCGTCGGTCACGCGAATGGTGCCGGTGGCGCGCAGCGGCGTCAGCGGCGCGCTGCGCACGCCAAGCTGCCCGCCCAGGCGCAGGTCCGCGCCAGCGCCGCGGAAGCGGAAATTGTCGCCAAGGTCGAGCGTGAGGTCGATCAGCGGGCTGAAGCGGCTGGCCGGCTTGGCCTCCGGCACCGGCGTGGCCGCGGTCTTGATCTCGCGCTGGTCGCGCCGGCGCACCACCACCACGTCGTCGCCCAGCTCCGGGGCGCCGGCCTTGGGCAGGTCGAACAAGCCGCGATCCACGCGGAACTTGCCGCGGATCACGATCTGCCGGTTCTCGTTGGCAATGCTGGCATCGCCGGAAATGATCAGCGTGCGCTCGGGGCTGGCAAAGAGCTGGAGCTTGTCGGCCACGATCTTGCCGGTCAGGTTGGGATCGGTGTCGCCCAGCTTCACATTGCCGGTGGCCACGATCTTGCCGTCGCCGCCACGGAACTCCACCTGCTTGAGCTCGATGGTGTTCTGGTCGAGCACCACGTGCACGATGCCATCGGTCAGCCGGATGCCCTCGTCGTACAGCGTAATGGCGATGCCGGTGCCGTCGATCGTGCCGGTAACGAGGGGCTGCCCGACGGTGCCCGCCAGCTGCAGGACTGCCGCCAGCTTGCCATCGAACGCGTATTGCGGGCCGCTCAGCGACTCCAGCGACTTGATCTTCGGCACATCCAGCGCGACCTTGCCCGCCAGCGTGGACGCCGGCGTCACCGTCATCAGGCCCTGCTCCTGGATCAGCCCGGCGGACGCATCGACCACCACCTTGCCGACCCGCGCGGCCTCGATGCCGCCCCTCAGGATGATGCGGCTGCCGGCAAACTCGGCGCGCAGCACGGATTCGCCCAGGCCCAGCGTGGTGTAGCCCCGCCCGGCGCTCACCGAGACGTCGCCGCTGCGCCGGCGCAGCTCGGCAAAGCCTGAGGCGGTCTCGGCCAGCGTGATATTCCAGCGGCCGTCCAGCACCAGGTCCGAGCGCACCGGCGGCGCTTCGCCGGTCAAGGCCTCGGCCAGGCGCAGCACGTTGGCCATCTGCAGGCCATCCAGGTTGCCCTGGGTGCGGATGCGGCCGTGGTCGAAATCGAAGCTATCCACAGTCACGCGGGCGCGCTCGAACTGCAAGCCGGCCGCGCCGAGGCGCACGCGCTGGTCCGCCACCTGCAGCTGCGTCGGCGCGATCAGCCGCACGTTGACCGTGCCGCGCTCCTCCAGGGTGAGGATGGTGCCCTTCCAGCCGGCCGCCCCCTGCCAGGCGCCCTGCCCCGACAAGGCGAGTTGCATCGGCTTGTCGTGCAACGCGCCGGCCGCCTTCAGGTCGAAGGTGTGGCTGGCCTGGGTGCCGCTGAGCGTGGCATCGAGCGTGCGCAGCGTGGCGACCGGGCCGCGATAGTCGCGGGCGTTCAGTTTCAGCGCGAGCGTGCCGTTCACCCCCCCGCGCAACTCGGCGCTGCCGCTGGCGCTGGCCACGTGGTGCGGGCCGACCACCAGCGACTTCGCGTCATAGCTGGCCACGATCTCGGGCCGCGCCAGCGTGCCTGTGATGTCCGCGTCGAGCTTGAGCACGCCGGCCACGCCGAACTTGAGCCGGTCGAGCTGGGGCGCGTCCACGTGCAGCTTCAGGCGGTCGCCGCGCGCGCCAAAGCTGCCATTGAGCTGGGCCTGGTTGCCCGCCATCTCGAGCGTGGCCTGGCTCGGCAGCAAGCGCTCGCCGTCCAGGCGCAGCTTGCCCTCGCCACGCATCGGCAGCCCCGCATAGACGCTGTCGCGCACCGCGAAGTCCAGCGCCACGCGCGGCCCAGGCGCTAGCGTGCCGCTGGTGGTGAAGTCCGCATTGATGCGGCCCGCCGCCACCTCGGCGACGCGCGCCGGGTCGAAATTCGTCAGCTTGCCCTTGAAGGTGAAGGGCTGCTCGTCCTTGAGCGACAGTTTGCCGTCGGCGTTCAGCGTGCCCGCGCCGATGCCGGCGCGCAGCGAGGTCACCGTGACCGCCTCGCCGTCCATGTGCGCGTCGGCGAAAAGCTTGTACTCGCCGCCGGCCAGATCCAGCGCCACGCTCTGGCGGCCGGGCTCCATCCGCAAGCTCACCGGCCCGGACAGGCGCACGCGCTTCAGGCTGCCATAGAGGGCCTGCGGGTCGAGGTTGCGCACGTCGAGGTCGAAGCCGCCGCGGCTATCGCGCAGCGCGCCCCCGCCGCGGATCTCGCCGCCGCCAGCCAGCGCCACGTGCAGGTCGCGCACCATCTGCGTCGCCTCGCTGACCTCGATATGCGCCTGCACCGATTCCACCGGCAGGCGCTCGGCGTCGAGCTTGCCGGCTTCGTGGTTGACGATGCGCACGTCGCCCGCCACGCGCAGGGGCGCGCTGTCGTGAGCGCTGCCAGGCTTGGCAGCGGGCGCGGAGGCGGGGGTGGCAACTGCCGCTGCCGATGCCGCCGGAGCGCTGGCCGCCGCGGCCGGCGCCGGCGCGGAAGCGCCATCCACC